>NZ_JAAKXB010000020.1:0-71027 GCF_029479985.1 Aeromonas sp. A600620
CTGATATGGCTCAGTCGGTAGAGCGCATCCTTGGTAAGGATGAGGTCCCCAGTTCGATTCTGGGTATCAGCACCATTAAATAGAAAGCCTCCCTGAAAAGGGAGGCTTTTTTGCATCTGTCATTTTTGTGATATCCCCTTACATTCCCTATTCCCACAACCCCCTCTGCTTGCAGCCGACACTGTTTATCTGCTGATTTGAGTCCCGGTGTGTTACTCATTTGACTGTTATTGATGGTTTTATCCAGAGATTTAACCATGATTGATTGACGTAAAACGTTTTACATGTAAAATCCGGCGCGTTTTGCCTATTACGTGGAGAAAGAGCATGGCGCAGGATAACGAATACTGTTTGGGGGCGGTACCCGCCAAAGGGCGCAAAGGTGTGCTGTCGTTGATGCTGGTGATGCTCGGCCTGACCTTCTTCTCTGCCAGCATGTGGACCGGTGGTGCGCTGGGCGCTGGGCTGGTGTTCGATGACTTCATCAAGGCGGTACTGATCGGCAACTTGCTGCTGGGTATCTACACCGCTTGTCTCGGTTATATCGGTGCCTCAACCGGTCTCTCTACCCATCTGTTGGCGCGCTACTCGTTTGGGGTGAAAGGTTCCTGGCTGCCATCCCTGCTGCTGGGTGGCACTCAGGTCGGCTGGTTTGGCGTGGGCGTGGCGATGTTTGCCCTGCCGGTACAGAAGGCGACTGGGATCGATGTGAACTGGCTGATCGCCATTTCGGGCATGTTGATGACGGTGACCGTCTACTTCGGGATCTCCGCCCTGATGGTGCTGAGCTTTGTGGCCGTGCCGGCCATTGCGCTGCTCGGCGGTTACTCGGTCTGGCTGGCGGTGACCTCGACCGGTGGCATGGCGGCGCTGCAGCAGGTACAACCGACCAATCCTATCGAGTTCACCACGGCGCTGACCATGGTGGTCGGTTCCTTTATCAGTGCAGGAACTCTGACCGCCGACTTTGTCCGATTTGGTCGCAAACCCTGGGGCGCCGTCATGATTACCATGGTGGCGTTTTTTTTGGGCAACACGCTAATGTTCGTCTTCGGTGCTGCCGGTGCGGCGGTGACCGGGCAGGCCGATATATCGGAAGTGATGTTGATGCAGGGTTTACTGATCCCCGCCATTCTGGTGCTGGGTCTCAATATCTGGACCACCAACGACAACGCTCTCTACGCCTCCGGTCTCGGATTTGCCAACATTACCGGCCTCAAGAGCAAGCCGCTCAGCGTGATCAACGGCCTCATCGGTACCGCTTGCGCCCTCTGGCTTTACAACAACTTTGTCGGCTGGCTGGCCTTTTTGAGTACGGCAATTCCCCCGATTGGTGGCATTATCATCATGGATTTCCTGCTCAATCGTGAGCGTTACCGTAAGTTTGCCGATCAGCAGTTCGAGACGGTGCGCTGGCAGGCGCTGGTCGCCACGGCAGTCGGGGTGGCTGTCGGCAAGTGGCTGCCGGGCATAGTGCCACTCAACGCGGTATTGGGCGCCGCCTTCACCTATTTCATTCTGGTTCGCCTCACCCAGCGGCCGGTTCTGGTACAGGAAGCTAACAAATGCTGATTCAACATATTCGTTTGGCCGATCGGGAAGGGTTGTGGCAGATCCGTTGTCAGGATGGGGTCATCACAGCCATCGAACCCCATGACGAACATGCCGTCGCCGGTCGGGTGCTGGACGGGGAGGGCGGTCTGGCGATCGCTCCCTTTATCGAACCCCACATTCACCTCGATACCACCCAGACAGCGGGCGAGCCGAGCTGGAACCTCTCCGGCACCCTGTTCGAGGGGATCGAGCGCTGGGCCGAGCGCAAGGCGCTGCTGACCCATGAGGATGTGAAACAGCGCGCCATCCAGACGCTGAAGTGGCAGATCGCCAACGGCATCCAGTTTGTCCGTACTCACGTCGATGTCTCCGATCCCAATCTGGTCGCGCTCAAGGCGATGCTGGAGGTGCGGGAAGAGATGAAGGAGTGGGTGGAGCTGCAGATCGTCGCCTTCCCGCAGGAGGGGATCCTCTCCTACCCGAATGGCAAGGCACTGCTGGAGGAGGCGCTCAAGCTGGGTGCCGACGTGATTGGTGCGATCCCCCACTTCGAGTTTACCCGGGAATATGGGGTCGAAAGTCTGCACTACATCTTCGATCTTGCCGAGAAGTATCAGGTTTTGGTCGATGTGCACTGTGACGAGATCGATGACGAGCAGTCCCGTTTTATCGAGACGCTGGCGACCCTGGCCTACGAGCGGGGTATCGGTCATAGAGTCACCGCCAGTCACACCACCGCCATGCACTCCTACAACGGCGCTTATGCTTCCCGCCTGTTCCGGCTGCTGAAGATGGCGGACATCAACTTCGTGGCCAATCCGCTGGTGAACATTCACCTGCAGGGACGGTTCGATACCTATCCCAAACGCCGCGGCATTACCCGGGTGAAGGAGATGCTGGAGGCGAACATCAACGTCTGCTTCGGTCACGACGATGTGTTCGATCCCTGGTACCCCATGGGCACCGCCAACATGTTGCAGGTGTTGCACATGGGGCTGCATGTCTGCCAGATCATGGGCTACGAGCAGATCAACGACGGTCTGAAGCTGATCAGCAGCCACAGCGCCCGCACCCTGAACGTGCAGGATCGTTATGGCATAGAGGTGGGCAAACCGGCCAACCTGTTGATCCTGCCTGCCGACAACGGCTTCGATGCGGTGCGCCGTCAGGTGCCGGTGCGTTACTCGATCCGCCACGGCAAGGTGATTGCCCAGACCCGCCCGGCCCAGACCGAAATCGTGCTGGGTGAGCCAGAGCCCATCGATTTTCGCCGCTGAGATTTCAATCAGGCTGGATGTCGATTAGTTCCGCCTCTGGGCACAAGGGCCGCCATTGCGACATAATGGCGGTCTGACCCTGAGGGAGTGACACCATGCAAACCTGGTTCTATGTTGCTGCAGGGGGCGCCATCGGCGCCTGCCTTCGTTTTGGGATTGCCGAACTGATGGCCTTGCTGCTGGGGCGCCACTTTCCTTACGGGACTCTGGTGGTCAACGTGGTGGGCTCTTTCATCATGGGGGTGGCATTCGCCCTCATTAGTCATGGTCATGTGGTAGAACACCCGATGAAGCCGCTGCTGATGGTGGGGATCCTCGGTGCCCTGACTACTTTCTCTTCCTTTGCCCTCGATACGGTGGTGCTGGCTCAACATGGGGCCTATCTGAAAGCGCTGCTCAATATCGGTCTCAATCTCTTCCTCTGTCTGGCCATGGTGGTGCTGGGCATGCAGTTGGTTGCGAGCCGGGTTTAAGGTGTCCGGACGCCAGTGGCTCTGGTAAACTGGCGGCCATTCTTTGCTCTATGGGTGTTTAAGGGATGTCAGAACAAGCAACGACAACGCATTTTGGCTTTAAAACCGTGGCCGCGACCGAGAAGGAAACTCTGGTAGCAGGTGTCTTCCATTCGGTGGCAGCCAAGTATGATCTGATGAACGATCTGATGTCGTTCGGCATCCACCGCCTGTGGAAGCGCTTCACCATCGACTGTTCCGGTGTGCGCAAGGGCCAGAAGGTGCTGGATCTGGCCGGAGGTACCGGTGACTTGACCGCCAAGTTCTCCCGCATCGTCGGCGAGACTGGTCAGGTGGTGCTGGCGGATATCAACGATTCCATGCTGAAAGTGGGCCGCGACAAGCTGCGCAATCTGGGGGTCGCCAACAACGTCTCCTACGTGCAGGCCAATGCCGAGGCGCTCCCCTTCCCGGATAACCACTTCGATGTGATTACCATCGGTTTCGGCCTGCGCAACGTCACCGACAAGGACAAGGCGCTCGCCTCCATGTTCCGGGTGCTCAAGCCGGGTGGCCGTCTGCTGGTGCTGGAGTTCTCCAAGCCGGTCAGTGAAGTGATCGCCAAGCTCTATGATCTCTACTCCTTCAAATTGCTGCCGAAAATGGGCGAAATTGTCGCGAACGACAGTGAAAGCTACAAATATCTGGCAGAGTCCATCCGCATGCACCCGGATCAGCAGACTCTGGCTGGCATGATGGAAAATGTCGGTTTCGAGCAGGTGGAGTACTTCAATCTGACTCAGGGTGTGGTCGCCCTGCACCGCGGTTACAAGTTTTAAGGTTGCCTATGCCGATGGATGCCATGGTCACCGCGGTGATCGAAACCAGCCTCAACCAGTTGCTGGCGCTGGACAAACAGAGCCCGGAGCGGCTGCGCAAACTGGTGGGCAAGGTGCTCAAGCTGGAGCTGCGTGAACTCAAGCCGCTCTGGTTTGTCTTCTCCGAGCGTCGGCTGGATGTGCTGGCCCAGCATGAAGGGGAGGCCGATGCGGTGCTCAGTCTCTCCCTGACCGCCCTCGGTCTGCTGAAAGACCCTTCCGCCCTGACCCGCTATATCCGCGAGGAGAAGCTGGATCTGAGCGGTGATCCCCAGCTGGTACAGGCATTCAGCGTGCTGCTGGGCGAGCTGGATATCGACTGGGAAGAGGAGCTGTCGCGCTATACCGGCGATGTCGTTGCCCACACCCTGTTCAGCGGTGCCCGTCAGGCGCGTCGTCTTTTCGGCCGCGAGCTGTGCCGCACCCGCAGCCAGCTGGCGGAATATCTGACCGAAGAGGCCCGCCTCGCCCCCAGCCCGCTGGAAGTGGCGAGTTTCAACGATGACGTCGAGGTGCTGGCCCAGCAGCTCAAGGCCGTCGAACTGCGGCTGGCCCGCTTCGAACAGCAGGTGACCTGATGACCCCGAAGGAGTTCAAACGCCTCTATCGCATCATCACCATCCTGCTGGAGCAGGGCATCGACGAACTGGTGCCCGCCCGCTATCAACCCTGGCCGGGTCGTCTGGCCCGTCGCTCCCTGTTCTGGCTCAAGAACAAACAACCGGATCTCAGCCGCGGTGCCCGCATCCGCCTCGCTTTCGAGGCTCTCGGCCCCATCTTCATCAAGTTTGGCCAGATGCTCTCGACCCGCCGCGACCTGTTGCCGCCGGATATCGCCGAAGAGCTGGCCCTGCTGCAGGACAGGGTGCCCCCCTTCTGTGGTCAGGCGGCGCGCCAGCAGATCGAGCTGAGCCTGGGTTGTCCCATCGAAACCCTGTTTGACGACTTCGACGAGACGCCTCTGGCGTCGGCCTCCATCGCGCAGGTGCATACCGCCCGCCTGAAGGAGAGTGGCCGCGAGATCGTCATCAAGGTGATCCGTCCCGACATCGAGCCGGTCATCGAGGCTGACCTGCGGTTGATGCAGGCGCTGGCCCGTCTGGTGGCCCGCTTCGTGCCCCAGAGCGCGCGACTGCGCCCCATCGAGGTGGTGGAGGAGTATCGCAAGACCATCCTCGACGAGCTGAATCTGATGCGTGAAGCGGCCAATGCCATCCAGCTACGCCGCAATTTCACCGGCTCCGAGGCGCTCTATGTGCCTGAAATCATTACCGACCTCTGCCGCGAGCAGGTGCTGGTGATGGAGCGCATCTACGGTATTCCGGTCTCCGATATACCGGCGCTGGAAGCCAACGGCACTAATATGAAGCTGCTGGCCGAGCGCGGGGTCGAGGTCTTCTTCACCCAGGTGTTCCGCGACAGCTTCTTCCACGCCGACATGCACCCGGGCAACATCTTCGTCTCTTACGAACATCCGGAAAACCCGCTCTGGATCGGCATCGACTGCGGCATCGTCGGTACCCTCAATCGGGAAGATAAACGCTATCTGGCGGAGAACTTCCTCGCCTTCTTCAACCGTGACTATCGTCGGGTGGCGGAGCTGCATGTGGAGTCGGGCTGGGTACCGGCAGACACCAAGGTGGATGAGTTCGAGTTCGCCATCCGCACCGTGCTGGAGCCCATCTTCGAGAAGCCGCTCTCCGAAATTTCGTTCGGTCACGTGCTGCTCAACCTGTTCAACACCGCGCGCCGCTTCCATATGACGGTGCAGCCGCAGCTGGTGCTACTGCAAAAGACCCTGCTCTATGTGGAAGGGTTGGGGCGTCAGCTCTACCCGCAACTCGATTTGTGGCAGACCGCCAAGCCGTTCCTCGAAAACTGGATGCACGAACAGGTCGGGCCCAAGTCGGTATTGAACGCTATCAAGGAGAAGGCGCCATTCTGGGCGGAGAAGCTGCCGGAGCTGCCGGAGCTGGTCTATGAGACCCTGCGTCAGACCCGTCATCAGCAGCGTCATTTCGACCAGATGTTTGCCGAGTTCCGCCGTCACAGCCGTCGGCAGGGGCAGGCCCGCTACCTCTTAGGGGTTGGAGCCAGCCTGCTATTGGCGGGTGTATTCTTGCTGACCCAAAAACAACACATTGAGTGGGGACAAGCCAGTCTCGCCGGTGCAGCCCTCTGCTGGCTGGTCGGCTGGTTGCGAACCCGTTCCCATTAATCAACAACCGCGCCGTCAGGCGCCTGTTCTGGAGAGAAAATCATGGGTGGTATCAGTATTTGGCAATTGTTGATCATTGCAGTCATCGTCGTGCTGCTGTTCGGTACCAAGAAACTGCGCGGCATTGGCGGTGATCTGGGCGCGGCGGTCAAAGGGTTCAAGAAAGCCCTCTCCGACGAGCCGGCTGATGCCAAGGCCGAGCAGAAAGATGCCGAGTTTCCCCCGAAACAGCTGAACGAAGCGGCCACTCAGAGCAGTGAGACCGCCAAGCAGAAAGACAAAGACCAGGCCTAAGCCATGTTCGATATCGGTTTTTGGGAGCTGGTCGTTATCGGTGTGGTAGCACTGGTGGTACTGGGGCCCGAGCGGCTGCCGGTTGCCATCCGCACGGCTACCCACTGGATCCGCCTCATTCGTTCGACCGCGAACTCGGTCAAGTCCGAGCTGGAGCAGGAGCTCAAGTTGCAAGAGCTGCATAACGACCTCAAGAAGGCCGAACAGTTGCAGATGAGCAACCTGAGCCCCGAGCTGCAGGAGTCCATCGAACAGCTCAAAGCGGCGGCCCAGTCGGTCAATCGCCCCTATCAGGTGGAGAACGAGATCCGTCCGCCGCGCCCCGAGCCGGTCGCCCAGGCTGAGCCTGCCACGCCGGTTGAGCCTGCGGTGCAGCTGAGCCACGACGTGCCGCCGGTCAACAGCCAGCGGGAGAGCGAGCTGGTGCCGGTCAGCGACTCCGCAGTAAAAGGGGAGGTGAAGTCATGAGTCAGGCCGAACAACCCCTGATCAGCCATCTGGTTGAGCTGAGAACCCGCTTGCTGCGCTCCATTACCGCCATCCTCGTGGTGTTTCTGGCGCTGATCTACTTCTCCAACAATATCTACGACTTCGTGGCCCAGCCGCTGCTCAGCCAGCTGCCGGAAGGGACCAGCATGATCGCGACGGATGTGGCGACCCCCTTCCTGACGCCGATCAAGCTGACCCTGGTGGTCTCCTTCTTCGTGGCGATCCCCTATCTGCTCTATCAGGCCTGGGCCTTTATCGCCCCCGGTCTGTACCAGCATGAGCGGCGGCTGATCATGCCGCTGGTGGTCTCCAGTGCCCTGCTGTTCTATGCGGGTATGGCGTTCGCCTACTACGTGGTGTTCCCGCTGGTGTTCGGTTTTTTCACCAGTACCGCACCCGCCGGGGTGACGGTGGCGACCGACATCGCCAGCTATCTGGACTTCGTACTGACCCTGTTCTTCGCATTCGGGGTGGCGTTCGAAATTCCGGTGGCCACCATACTGCTCTGCTGGACCGGCGTGACCACACCGCAAAACCTGAAGGAGAAACGTCCCTACGTCGTTGTCGGGGTGTTTGTGGTCGGCATGCTGCTGACGCCGCCTGATGTCTTCTCCCAGACCCTGCTCGCCATCCCGATGTGGGCGCTGTGGGAGATTGGTCTGTTCTTCGCCCGCTTCTACGTGAAGAAAGAGGATGAAGAGCAACAGGAACAACCGGATGTGGAGAGCTGAGGCTCTGTTCGTCACCTGTTTGCCGGACGGCGAGAGGATGACGACGTCCGCAGGAATAGCAGAACGAGGGGAGCTGAGGCTCCCTTCCTCTTTTCATGCTCCCGTTCGAGGCGTATGGTAAGACCCCATTCGGTAGATGGTTTTCAAATACCTGATATGTATTCCTTTTGTTCGGAACGTCTCATCCCATGATCGATATCGGTTTAAACCTGACCAGCAGCCAGTTCGCCGGCGAGCAGGCTGAGCTGGTGGCCCGTGCCCGTGCCGCCGGGGTGGAAGCGCTTATCCTCACCGGTACCGATCTGGCTGGCAGCCGCGAGAGCGCCGAGTTGGCCGCCCGCTGGCCGGGCTACTGCTTCTCCACCGCCGGGGTACACCCTCACGATGCCAAGAGTGTCGATGAGGCGACCCTGCCCGCCTTGCGCGAGCTGGCAGCCTTGCCGCAGGTGGTGGCTATTGGCGAGTGCGGTCTCGACTACAACCGCGACTTCTCCCCCCGCCCGGTGCAGGATGCGGTATTCGACGCCCAGCTGGCACTGGCTGCTGAGCTCCGGATGCCGGTGTTTCTCCACTGCCGCGATGCCCACGCCCGTTTTATCGAGATCCTCCGTCCCTGGCTGCCGAAACTGCCGGGAGCCGTGCTGCACTGCTTCACCGGTTCCGACGAGGAGCTGGACGAGTGTCTGGCGCTGGGGCTGCATATCGGGGTGACCGGCTGGCTCTGCGATGAGCGCCGTGGTCAGCTGCTGCGCGAACAGGTAGCGCGTATTCCGGCCGGTCGGCTGATGATCGAGACCGATGCCCCCTATCTGGTGCCGCGAGATCTGAAACCGCGCCCGAAACGCAACGAACCCGCTTTTTTGCCGCACATCGCCCAGGTGGTGGCGGCCTGTCGTGGTGAAGCGCCCGAGGCCTTGCTGGCCCATACCCGGGCCACCTCCGCCGCGTTCTTCCAACTTCCTCTCCAGGAGTGATTCATGGCTACAACTCTTCCGGGCGCCTTTCCGTGCCGCCGCCTGCGCCGTCTGCGCAAACATGATTTCAGCCGTCGTCTGGTGCGCGAGAACGTACTGACCGTCAACGATCTCATCTATCCGGTGTTCGTGCTGGAGGGGGAGAACCGCCGGGAAGCCGTTCCCTCCATGCCGGGGGTGGAGCGTCTCTCCATCGATCTGCTGCTGGAGGAAGCCGCCGAGCTGGTGGAGCTGGGCGTGCCTGCCATCGCCCTGTTCCCGGTCACTCCGCTGGAGAGCAAGAGCCTGATGGCGGAAGAGGCCTACAACCCGAACGGGCTGGCCCAGCGCACCGTGCGCGCCCTCAAGGCTCGCTTCCCGGAGCTCGGGGTGATCACCGACGTGGCGCTCGATCCGTTCACCACCCACGGTCAGGACGGCATCATCGATGACGAAGGCTATGTGCTGAACGACATCACCACCGAGATCCTGATCAAGCAGGCGCTCTCCCACGCCGAAGCCGGGGTCGATATAGTCGCGCCGTCCGACATGATGGATGGCCGCATCGGCGCCATCCGCGCTGCGCTGGAAGAGAATGGCTTCATCAACACCCAGATCATGGCCTACTCCGCCAAGTACGCTTCCTGCTACTACGGCCCATTCCGCGATGCGGTTGGCTCTGCCGGCAACCTCGGCAAGAGCAACAAGGCCACCTATCAGATGGATCCGGCCAACAGTAACGAAGCCCTGCACGAAGTGGCGCTGGATATTCAGGAAGGGGCCGACAGCGTGATGGTCAAGCCGGGCATGCCCTATCTGGACGTGGTTCGTCAGGTGAAGGATCAGTTCGGCGTGCCGACTTTCGCCTATCAGGTCAGCGGCGAGTACGCCATGCACATGGCGGCGATCCAGAACGGCTGGCTGAAAGAGAAGGAGACCATCATGGAGTCTCTACTCTGCTTCAAGCGGGCCGGGGCCGATGGCATCCTCACCTACTTCGCCAAGCGCGTGGCGCAGTGGCTGAAGGAAGATGCCCGTTAAGCCGGGTTGAAGAGATAAACGAGAGGGGGAGCCGATGGCTCCCCCTCTGTCGTTATGGCTCTCTTTTGGTCACGAGCGGATGATTACAGCTTGATCCAGGCATCGCTCCAGTGGCTGCCGGTACCCGGTGCATAGTGGCCGGTCGAGCCGCCACACCAGCCGCTGTAGGGCCAGGGTTTGCACTCGTAGTCGCCACCGGCATTGCTGACCCGTTCGCCACTCTGATAAGCGGTGCCCGCAACATAGGTCGGGTAGCTGCCGTTACCACCGTCACTGTCACCACCCGGTGCCTGTTCCACCAATGCCAGGGTGAAGCGGCGCTCGAAGCCCTGTTTGCTCCCCTCAGCCATGCCCGCCAGCAACAGCTCGTAACTGCCGGCCGCAAGGCCCGACTGCGTCAGCTGCAGGGAACCCTGATCATCGATCAGAGCGCTGCCGGTAGCGACCGGATTGCCATCCTGCAACAGGGTCGCGGTGACGGTCACCGGGTTGGTGGTGGTCAGTGTCAGGCTGAAGTCGAGCGCGCCGTTGACGATGAAGTATTCGGCCGCCAGATCGGTGACGGTGAAGTCACTGCTGCTACCGGTCGTGGGCAGGATGAAGTCCCCGCTCAGGTAGGTGAGACCGGTCCAGCCGGAGCTGGTCAGCCAGTGCTTGCCATTGGTCTGATAGACGCTGGGCAACTGGGTGCACTGTTTGTTGTCATTGACGAAGCCGATACCGTAAAAGCCCGCCACATTCTTGTAGCAGAGCTGGCGACCATTCTGGTGCAGCACTGGCTGATCCAGCTTGCCCTTGTGGTGGAGTGACAGCCAGTCAAACTGGTTGATGGCCGAGACCAGCGGCACAAACTGGCCATCGGGCTGTCGATAACGGATCAGGGATCCGGCATCACAGAGCAGACCATCAGCCTGCTGTTCGACGTAGCCGTAGTACTGCTCGCCATCTTGGAAGGTGAACCGGCAGAGATTGCCTTTCTCCGACTCCTTGGGGATCCAGCCCATCAGCAGTCGCTCCTGATTGTTCAGGGCCGCCAGCTGCCCGGCACTGAAGTCGCTGCCGTTGGCTACCCAGCCTTGCGGCATGGTGGAGAATTGCATGAAGTAGTGGTCGGTATAGTACATGTGGCTGTCAGCGCGGTGCTTGCGAGCCCCCTGGCTGACCGAGTTGTAGCGATAGATGTCGTTTTCCGGCTTGTGGAAACCGTTGAGATCATCGTCCACATAGGGCAGGTCGCCCTTGCGGATATGGTAGTTGGCCATGCCCGTCATCAGGGGATGCCAGCCGTGGCTGCCACGGGCAAACGCGCTCTCATGGCTGTAGGACTTCCCATCGAAGCCGTGGCCAAATTCGTGGGCAATGATGCCCCAGCCGCCGTAGTAGTGGCTCACAAAGTTAAAGGTATCGACCCCGGTGATGCCACCACTCCCCAGCCCGCCCCCCATGGCGGTGATCCCCAGGTTGAGGTAGGGGCGCTTCATCAGGCTGTGGTAGTAGTAGTCATAATCGGCGGCCGTAAAGATGCCGTTTGGCACATAGCTGTTGCCGCCATTGCCGAACATCTCGTAGCCGTTTACCGCCTTGAAGTTGTACCAGACGTGTTTGAACTCCTCGGTCGAGACCATGTAGGCCAGGTTGGTGGCGATGATTAGCCATTCGCGGGCGTAGAGGGCATTGATGGGGCGCCAGGAGCCGCTGGTGTTGGTGGCGAAGCGCACGTTCCAGCTTGGCTTGAGGCGTGCCAGCTTCTGGGCAAACGGATCCGAGTTGGAGCTGAACCTGTGCTCGAACTGGGCAGGCAGATTGATGCTGTTGTCGAGCAGGTTGTTGAGATCAAACACGCCATCGCGGCTGGCGCTGTTGAAGCGTCCCTGCTCGCCAAAGGCGCTCAGTGGCAGGGTGATTTGGGCATAGGCGGGCAGGCGATCGAGCTGGCCCAGGATCAGCCACTTGTTGATACCGTTCAGGCGTGACTCGATATTGATGTCATACAGCTCTCTGGCGGCATAGTTGGTGATGCGCACCGTGTCGTTATCAAGCAGCTCGGTCTTGACCAGAGAATTGATGTTGACCGAACGCTGGGCGCGATCGATCAGTACCTCGTAGGGTTCGTCATTGCGCAGTATGTAGCTGACTGCGGTCGGCATCAGCTGATCGAAGATCAGCGGGCGAGCCGGCAACTGCTCGTCGGCCGTGAAGCTGATCTCCTTGCTCAGCAGCTGGTTGAAACCCAGGCCGCGTTCGTTGGCGGTGACAAGCGCCGAGCCCGCCAGCTGGAGATCTTTCAGCGCCGCCACGGGCTGCTGGTTGATCTCCCGGACAGTAAAGGTCGGGTTCTTGAACTGAAAGTCGTTGGCGATCAGGGTATCGGCATCATGCCATTCGATGCGGTCCTTGAAGTTCACCACCAGCCGATCGCCATCCATGTCGATTTTTTGCAGATTGCTGTCGGCGATCACCTGCTCAGGCGCCAGCGGGATGTTGCTGGCGATGGCATCAGCCAGTTTGCGCAAGTCATAGATGTAGTAGTTTTTGCCGGCTGTATGGGCCAGGAGATAGTCACCCACCTGATGGAGTTGCACCAGACGGTGGCTGTATTTTCCTTCAAAGGCGAGCCGACCGGCGATGGGGGTCTGGAGGCTGTTCTCCGGCGTCACATCCTGCTGGCGGTAGACCTTGATCTCGCTCAGCGCATCGGCCACCAGCACGTAATCCTGATTGGCAAAGACGGCCTGGGCGCGGTGCAGGCTGTTGCTGCCGGAATCCCGACCGGTTCCCAGGGTGGTGACATGGCGATGTTCATCGGCCAGATCGAAGATATCGACCCGGTGCGAGTAGCGCGAGACCACGTAGAGCTGGTTGTTGCGGACAAACAGTTCACTGACCTGGTTGTAGGCCGTGGCACTGCCGGTTGCGGTGCCGCGGATCTCGCCAATCTGCTGGCGGCTCGGGATATCGATAATGGCCACATGGCCCGGATTGCCGTTCTGGCTGACATAGAGCCGATCCTGATAGCGCTCGACCGCCGTGATCAGGCTGGCGTCCAGCCCCAGCTGGTCGGCCGTCAGCTCCTCGCCTTTGTCCAGATATTGCAGCGAGGTGGCAAATGAGTTGACGCTGCAGGAGCTGGTCTCCATCACCACCCGGGTGCGTTCGCCATTCTGGATCTGGCCGTGGGGGAAGTACTCCAGCAGACAGCCGTTGCCGTAGTCATAGTTGCCAAAGCGCTTGTTGACCGCTACGACCCCACCGTCGTACCAGGTCAGCTCCCACTCCTCATCGAAGAAATCAAAGACGTTACGAATGGCTGTTTCGTCGAAAAAGTGGGGTTTGGGCAGATCGAACAGGATGTGGTTATCCGCTGTCAGCGGGTAGAGCAGGCCGTTGATGGCAAGGTGGCGCTTGCCATCCTTGATGATCACGTTCTGCTCGTCAGCCGCACTCTGATGCAGCGCGGCGAGACGCGCCGTCATCTGCTCGTAGTGCTCCTGATAGGTTTGTTTGAAATAGGCTTGTTCGCGCTCATCGGCCACGACATGGGCCGACAGCAGCAGTCCGAGCAGGGCGGCAAGCTTGGTGGTTCTTGGCATGGTGATTTCCTTATCTTGGTTGTTGTTGGACGTTTTTTGGTGCTTGGCAAGCATGTAAAAGAGAGGGGCTAACCCGTCCGGGTCAGTGCATCCTGCCCATCGGCAGCGTGGCCGACGGGCAGGATATGGGCGGGGGCCTGTCGGCCTCCGTTAGTGGTTGGGGCAAGGTCAGAGTTTGATCCAGGCATCGCTCCAGGCAGAGCCGGTACCCGGTGCATAGTGGCTGGTCGAGCCGCCACACCAGCCGCTGTAGGGCCAGGGTTTGCACTCGTAGTTGCCACCGGCATTACTTACCCGATCACCGGCCTGATAGCCGGTGTTGGGGGCGTAGGCCGGGTAGTCACCCTCGCCACCGCTGCTGCTCTCTTCGGTCAGCGCAACCGGGAAGCGCTGCACCACCGGCTGCTGGCCGTCAGCCAGACCGGTGATGACTACTTCGTAACTGCCATCGGTGACATTGCTGCCCTGCAAAACCAGCGAGCTGGTGCCGTTAACCAGACTGGTGGTGTTGCCATAGCTGCGGCCGTTCTGTTCCAGCGTGGCAGAGATCTGCACCGGGTTGGCGGTGGTCAGGTTGAAACGGATGCTGACCTGACCGTTGACAATGGTGTAGTCGGAGCCCATGGCGCTGACGGTGAAGTCGCTGCTGCCTTCGGCGGGGGGCGTTGTGCCGCCGCAGTCGCTGTCGCCCTGTACGCGCCAGACGCCCCAGTCACCCGTGGTGCCCGGCTCTTCGTTCTGGGTCCACCAGCCAGCCAGCCAGTTCTTGCCGTTGTGGCTGACGATGTCGCCGCCCACGTAGACCTTCTTGGCATCCCAGCTGTTTTCACAGACGGCGCCCTGCTCCCTGACGGTCACGTTGCGCTGCTGGGTTACCTGCTGACCGGCGCTGTCGCTCACCTGATAGGTGAGGGTGTAGCGGCCGACCTTGCTGCTGTCGACGCTGCCGCTGACCTTGATTTGGGTGGTCAGGTCGCCATCTTCTTCATCATGGGCGCTGACGCCAGCCATCGGATCGAAGGGGGTACCCAGTTCCAGCGTGGTGTCGGTGACACCGCTGAATACCGGCTTCATGCTGTAGACCTCGATGGTTCGTACCTGTTCGGTGACGTTGTTGTCGCGATCGCTCACCTTGTAGGTGAGGGGGTAGAGGCCGATGCGCTGGCTATCTACCGAACCTTCCACCTGGATCTGGCCAGTCAGGTCGCCATCTTCCTTGTCGTTGGCGCTGACACCGGCCAGCGGATCAAAGGCGGTGCCCTGCTTGATGCGGGTATCACTCAGGCCGCTGAAGACCGGCTTGCCGTTGTCGTCCGGGGGCGTGATCTCCTGATCGTGTATGAATGGGCCGTAGCTCTTGATGAAGGATTCGTTGTAGGACTGACCGGCGGCGTTGCGGCCCATGTCCCAGTTGATGGACCAGGTCATCACGCCGCGCAGCGGTTGCCCCTCGCTCTTGAGGCGGTTGAAGGCGTTGTAGAGCTTCTGCGGATCCTGCACATAGCCGGTGGCGGCGGCGTCGATGTTGGTCGGAATGCCGAACACCAGCTTGTCATGGGGGATCTTGTAGAAGCCGCGGGTACCGTTGCTCAGCGAATCCGCCATGTAGTAGATGAACTCTTCTTTCAGGGCATCGTTGTTCTGGGCAATCCAGCCGATGCCATCGATGTAGATACCGTCGCCACCCTGGTTGTAGAACTGGGGGTTGATCCAGTCGTAGTAGCCTTCCAGATTGCGGATATAGGGGATGTAGGCGCCAGTCTGGGTCAGATAGGGGAACTCCGGCGCCATGGTGATGAGGAAGTTTTTCCCCTGGGCGCGGTAGTGATCCTTGACCAGACGCAGGGCTGCCGGGATCACGGTCTGGTTGTCGGCGGCGGTGATGGCGGCCTGTTCCAGGTCGATATCCAGCCCGTCGAAGCCGTAGGTCTCCACCAGACGGATGATCTCGTCGGCAAAGGCCTGCTCCTGACCCTTGCGCAGCTCGATGTGTGCATCGGCACCGCCCAGCGCCAGCAGCACGGCTCGGCCCTGACGGTTCAGCTCGGCGATCTGCTCGATAAACTGGCTTTCGCTCATGCCGATGGCCGGGTCGAGTTTGAAGGTGGGGATGGGATCGCTGCCATAGACCTTCATGAAGGAGACATCGACCACGTTGTATTGCGGGTTGACCTGATCGAGCTTGACGCAGGGGGCGATACCGCCCTTGTAGCCCGAGCCGTCACACCAGTTGTGCCAGTAGCCGACCACTACGCCGGACTGGGGGTTAACCATCGCCTGACCGGCACTGGCGGCATATGCCATGGGGGTGCCCATGCCGAGCAGGCAGCCAAGCAGGGATAATTTGAGTTTGTTCATCGTCTCTCCGTACGGTGCAAATGGGGCGTCGGTTGTGACCGGACGTCCCCGGGGGCAGCCCCGCTGTCATAGGTGTTTTCCCTTAGACCGGTGGCTTTGCGTCGCGCCCTTTCGGGTCACTTTGCCTTTTTCACCCGATTTCTGTGCAGCACAGAGAATCAAGTGACCTGCATGGCAGGTTACCTATGATAGATGCTTGAAAATAAATTAATCAATAGTTGGTTTTGATTCTAATTGACTGAAAAATATTGATAATTTGTTACAGTTACCACATCTTGTCCGTTTCCATGATTGAGCATGACGGCACTTGGCTGGCAGCTGTGGCGCCGGTAAATGGCGGCTTTTTGCCCCTTGAAAGTAGCGATAAGAGCCAAAAAAGGCCCACAGATTCATCCTGTTACTGGCTGTTGATGGCAAAACTGCAGCAACGGCAGAGATCCGGGTCGCAATGGCTGGAAAAGTACAGGGTTGCGGCGGATTCCCGCTTGATTATTGCGTGGCTTGGCCACATGTTAGAAAGCCATACAGAGTTGCTAAAGCGGTCTGTTCAAGACCAAACAAGAGGTAACCGGGATGAATAACCCTTTGCTGACAATGGATTCACTGCCCCCTTTCAGCCAGATCAAGCCGGAGCAGGTTCAGCCTGCCGTGATTCAGGCGATTGCTGACTGCAAGCAGAAGATCAGCGATGTGCTGGCCCAGCGTGATCCCCATACCTGGGATAGCCTGATTGCCCCGCTGGAAGAGGTAAATGACCGCCTGTCACGGATCTGGTCACCGGTCAGCCACCTCAACTCCGTACTCAACAGCGAAGCGCTGCGCGAGGCCCATGACGCCTGCCTGCCGCTGCTCTCCGAATTCCAGACCTATGTCGGTCAACATGAAGGGCTCTATCAGGCCTATCTGGCCCTCTCCCAGAGCGATGATTTCCCGCTGCTCAGCGGCGCCCAGCGCAAGGAGATCCAGAATACCCTGCGTGACTTCCGCCTCTCCGGCATCGGTCTGCCTGCCGAGGCGCAGCAGCGCTACGGCGAAATTCAGGCCCGCCTCTCCGAGCTGGCCTCCCGTTTCAGCAACAACGTGCTGGATGCGACCCAGGGCTGGCACAAGCTGGTGGCTGATGAAGCCGAACTGGCTGGTCTGCCCGAGAGCGTGCGTGCCGCTGCCCGTCAGATGGCTGAACTTAAAGGCAAAGAGGGGTGGCTGTTCACGCTGGATATCCCTTCCTACCTGCCGGTGATGATGTACGCGGACAACCGCGAACTGCGCGCCGAGATGTATGAGGCCTTCACCACCCGCGCCTCCGATCAGGGCCCCAATGCGGGCAAGTGGGACAACTCCGCCATCATGAGCGAGCTGCTCACCCTGCGCCGCGAACTGGCCCAACTGCTGGGCTTTGCCAACTATGCCGAGCTCTCCCTGGCCACCAAGATGGCGGACAAGACCGAACAGGTGGTGAGCTTCCTCACCGATCTGGCGGCCAAATCCCTGCCGCAAGGCAAGGCCGAGCTGGAGGAGATCCGCGCCTTCGCCGCCGAGCAGCATGGTCAGAGCGAGCTGGCCGCCTGGGATCTCGCCTACTACGCCGAGAAGCTCAAACAGCACAAGTTCTCCATCTCCGATGAGCAGCTGCGCCCCTATTTCCCTGCCAACAAGGTGGTGAAAGGGTTGTTCGAAGTGGTCAAGCGGGTGTTCGGCATGAAGGTTCGCGAGCGCCTCGGCATCGACACCTGGCACCCTGACGTGCGCTTCTACGACATCTTCGATGCCGACGACGAGCTGCGCGGTAGCTTCTATCTCGACCTCTATGCCCGCGAGCACAAGCAGGGCGGGGCCTGGATGGATGTTTGTTTGGGTCGTCGCTACCGTCAGGATGGCTCGCTGCAAAAGCCGGTGGCCTACCTGACCTGCAACTTCAACGGTCCGGTGGATGGCAAACCTGCGCTGTTCACCCACAACGAAGTAGTTACCCTGTTCCACGAGTTCGGCCACGGCATTCACCACATGCTGACCCGGGTCGATGTGGCCGGCGTGGCCGGCATCAACGGCGTGGCCTGGGATGCGGTAGAGCTGCCGAGCCAGTTCCTCGAGAACTGGTGCTGGGAGTCCGAAGCACTGGCCTTTATCTCCGGCCACTACGAGACCGGCGAACCGCTGCCAGCCGATCTGCTGGAGAAGATGCTGACCGCCCGCAACTTCCAGGCTGCGATGCAGATGTTGCGCCAGCTGGAGTTCGCCCTGTTTGACTTCCGTCTGCACCAGGAGTTTGACCCGGCCAGAGCGGATCAGCTCCCGGGGCTGCTGGACGAGGTGCGCAGCCAGGTGGCGGTGATGACACCACCGGTCTTTAACCGCTTCCAGCACAGCTTCTCCCACATCTTCGCGGGCGGCTATGCGGCGGGCTACTACAGCTACAAGTGGGCCGAGGTGCTCTCTGCCGATGCCTTTTCCCGCTTCGAGGAGGAGGGCATCTTCAACCCGGCCACCGGACAATCTTTCCTGAAGAATATTCTGGAGAAGGGGGGCTCGAAGGAGCCTATGGAGCTGTTCCGAGCCTTCCGTGGTCGTGAGCCCAAGGTGGATGCACTGCTGCGACACAGCGGGATCGCTGCCTGAGATTCCTGACCCGCCGCCTGTGTGAGCTTCAAGCAGGTACACTGTTTTGCGGCATAGTGGGATCGAGTCGTGATTTCTGCGACAAAAAGGGACCTTTTGGTCCCTTTTTTCAAGGCTTTTTAATATCTTGCTGATTGCATATTTGCACTGCCCACGGCTCTTCAGTAGAGTCGTGTTCTAACCTTCAAGGAGAGAAAGCCACTTGCCATGAGGCGAGCACTCGATTCCGTCTATCAAATCATCTCCAGTCTGGCTCATTCGAGCGGCCAGGGATATTTCGATACCTTTGTGAGTGAAATCGCCGCTGCTGTGATGGCTGATGTCGTCCTGATCGCCAGCAGGGAATCAAATGCTACCCACCTGACGGTTCAGACCGCCTATCCCTCCTCCCTTGACACCGATGCCCTGACGCTGCCACTGACTGACTCTCCCGATGCCATTACCTGGCAGGAGGGGGAAGCCTGGTTCAGCGATCGTCTGCTTCAGCTCTTTGCCAACGTTCCCCTTGCAGAGGAGTGGCAACCTCAGGCCTATGCCGGGATTGTCCTCAGGAATGCAGATGGCGAGACCATAGGTATCTGCGCCCTGCTTTATCGTCAGCCGCAGGCCAATATGAGCAAGGTGATGGGGTTACTCCGGTTGCTGGCTCCGTTGGCGGGTCGTGAGCTGGCGCTGATGCTGCAACGACAGCTGCCCCCCCCTCTGCCTGAACCGTCCCATGCATTGCAGAGCATGCTGTTCCAGGCTCCGGTGGGGATCGGTAAGCTGGATCTGGCTGGCCGTATCCTCTGGGCCAACCCGGCCATCGAGCAGATGCTTGGCTATCCCCTCGACGAGTTGCTGCAGCGATCCATCTCCGACATCAACCATCCCGAGGATTGGCAGGGCAGCCTCGTTTGCTACGAAGAGATCCGCCGTGGCGAGCGCAGCAGTTTCACCCGGGAGAAGCGCTACTTCTGCAAGGGGGGGCAGATCCTGTGGGGGCGGGTAACCGTCACCCTGATCCGTGACAAGCAGCAGCAGCCGGACTACCTGATGGTGCTGCTGGAGAATATCGATCCTCTCAAGCGCCATGCGGAGCAGCTCAAGCTCTCCCACCGGGTCTATGACAATCTCTCCGAGGCGATCCTGGTCTGTGATGCCGATAGCCGCATCATCTCGGTCAATCCGGCCTTCGAGCAGATCACCGGCTACAGCAGTGACGAGGTGCGAGGCCAGCGCCCCAGCCTGCTCAAGTCGGGGCTGCACGATCAGACCTTCTATGCCGACATGTACCACGCGCTGGAGCGGGTGGGGGTATGGCGTGGTGAGGTGTGGAACAAGCGCAAGAATGGCAAGCTCTATCCACAGCAGTTGATGATTAGCACCCTGCGGGAAGGGGGCAGGATCAGCCAGTACATCGCCATCTTCAGCGACCTCTCCCAAACCAAACTGGCCGAGCAGAAGATCGCCGCACAGGCCAACTATGACAACCTCACCAGCCTGCCCAACCGCTGGCTGTTCAGTCGCTGTCTCAGCCGCTTCTGCGAGCGGGGCGAGCGCTTCGCCCTGATGGTGCTCGACCTCAACAACTTCAAGGCGGTCAACAACAGCATGGATCACCATGCCGGTGACGCCCTGTTGCGGGAGGTGTCGGACCGGCTGGTGAGCCGGGTGCGCACCGAGGACCTGGTGGCTCGCATCGGTGGTGACGAGTTCGCCTTTCTGGTGCCAGGCATCGTCACCCGTCGTCAGGCCGAGGTGTTTGCCAAGCAGGTTATCGGTAGCTTTACCCGTCCCTTTATGCTGGCCAACCAGCATCTCTATGTTACGGCAACCGTGGGGATGACCCTCTGCCCCGTCGATGGTAGCGAGAGTGACGAGCTGCTGCGAAACGCCGAACAAGCGTTGTTTGCCGCCAAGCGGCAGGGGCGGTTGATCGGTACCTACTGCTCCTCAATGCGGGAAGAGGTGCGTCAGCGCCACCAGATGCAACAGGATCTGGCGGAGGCGATCAAGCTGGAGCAGTTAACCATGGCCTACCAGCCGATCTGGGACAACCGCAGCGGTCGGGTCGCCAAGCTTGAGGCGCTGGTGCGCTGGTATCACCCCCAGTGGGGACAGGTATCGCCAGCCGAGTTTATCCCGCTGGCGGAAGAGGCGGGGTTGATTCAGGGGCTGGGTGCGCTGGTGTTGTGGCAATCATGCCGGGATCTGGCTCGGTTGCAGCAGTCCGGCTTCCCTGATCTGCAGATGTCGATTAACCGCTCCACCATGGAGTTCCAGACTATCGACCCTGAGGCGAGCGAGTGGCTCAAGGTGATCCAGCACTTCGGGCTCGATCCTGCCGACATCGTCATCGAAATCACCGAATCTCTGCTGATGGAGAGCAGTGATCAGCACCGGGTGCGGATCGATGCCCTGCGCGAGGCGGGTTGCAAGCTGGCTATCGATGATTTCGGTACCGGCTACTCTGCCCTCAACTATCTGCGCTCTTTCCCAGTGGATCTGGTCAAGATCGACCGCTCTTTTGTGCGCCATATCCCCTTCAACGAGCAGGATCGGATGCTGCTGGACGGCATCATCAACATAGTGCACAACCTCGGTATGCAGGTGGTGATTGAGGGGGTAGAGACCCGCGAGCAGCTCAATTTCCTCTGCCAGAAGGGATGTGCCTTCACCCAGGGTTATCTGCTCAGCCGCCCGCTGGCCTATGACGATCTCACCGAATATCTGCAGCTCAATGACAAGGGGATGTTTCTGCAGATCAGTTAGGTGTGCTTACTCCTTCGATGTCATCTGTTCCTGCTTTGCTTGCAGTGTCCGGTAATCCTCGCCGAGATAGCGCAGGTAGATGCGATCCAGGACTCCCTCGTCCAGCATCTGTTGCAATGCCTTGTTGTAGGCAGGCAACAGGTCTGCTTTCTGCTTGCCAAAACAGAGGTAGAGCGGTGTCGAGTCGATAAAGGGGGTGAGGGGGCGGATCTTTACGTCCTGCTCCCTGGAGAGGATGGGGGCCGAGAAGTAGTCGAGGATGATGAGGTCAACCCGGCTCTTCTCTAGCAACAGCAGCAACTGCTTGTCTGAATGGGCCTTGATGGGGTCCCATCCGGTGAAGTTCCTGATCTTGTCGGTATAGTCATAGCCCCTGACCATCCCTACTTTCAGCCCCTTGGCCATCTCCCACGAGAAGGTCTGTAACGGACTGTCGGTACGCACATAGGCGGCCAGCGGGTAGAAGGCTGTGGCAAGGTCAGAGTGGTAGCAGCCGGGCAGGGGGGCATTGTCGAGAATGCCATCCGCCAGCTGGGTGCTGACATACTGTTCGCAGCGTCCCCAGGGCAGTTCGAGCAGGGTGAGGGTCATATCGAGGCGTCTGGTTGCTTCCTGATGGATCTCCACTGATATCCCTTCCATCAGTTTGCCTTGTTCGGCGTAGGAGAAGGGAGGCCAGTCTACACCGCATACCTTGAGACTGGTGCTGCTCTGGGCGGCAAGCAACAGGGCTATCAGCAGCTGCATGGGATTCTCCGGGATATGAGGGGGTTGTGGTACACTCGCTTCACTGAACTTAGAACGCATCCAGAGACCATGCAAATCCTCCTCGAAGACCCCGCCAAGGCCGCGCAGGCAGACGCGCTGGCCAGCCAGCTTGGCCAAATCGACCTTCCCCTGTTTGCTCTGGTGTTTACTCCGGAGCGGCTGGAGTTGCGCAAGCTGGATGAACCCAAGCTGGGTGCCGTCTATGTGGATTTCGTGGCGGGGACGGTGGCGCATCGCCGCAAATTTGGTGGAGGTCGTGGCCAGTCCATCGCCAAGGCAGTGGGGCTCAAGGCCGGTGCCACACCGACCGTGGTGGATGCCACTGCCGGTCTGGGGCGCGATGCCTTCGTGCTCGCGTCCCTCGGTTGCAAGGTGACCCTGATCGAGCGCAGCCCTGTGGTGGCAGCTCTGTTGCAGGACGGGCTGGCACGGGCGGCGCAAGATCCCGAGATTGGCCCCTGGGTGCGCGAGCGGATGCAACTGCTGCACGGGCCTGCCGTGGACAATCTGCTGGCGCTGCCGGAGCGGCCCGAGGTGATCTACCTCGACCCCATGTTCCCTCACAAGCAGAAGTCGGCGTTGGTGAAAAAAGAGATGCGGGTATTCCAGTCGCTGGTGGGACCGGATCTTGATGCCGATGCCCTGCTGCCGGCGGCGCTGAAGATGGCACAAAAGCGGGTAGTGGTGAAGCGACCGGACTATGCTGGCTGGCTCAATGAGCACAAACCCAGCATGGCTATCGAGACCAAGAGCAACCGCTTTGACGTCTATGTGATGGCGGCGCTGGCGGGATAACGCCGCACGCGAGGGGTAAAAGAAGAGGGCCAACCCGATGGGGTTGGCCCTCTTGCCATCTATTGGCCGTCGGCTGGGGCCGGCGGGGTAAAGCGGATCAGTTTTTCCTCCCCCTGCCAGCTGAGCACCATGGTGACCAGCTCCGCCAGACTGAGCCGTTCGCCACTGTGCAGCAGCAGGTACTCGATCCCTTCTCTGGCCTCGATGGTGCGGATCTTGTCCGCCCACTGGCGGCCATCCCGGTCGGTGAGGGTGACTGGCAACTGCCAGCTGGCGGCGATCTCCAGCCAGTCGTAGAGATCGCAACTGATGGGTTGGTAGGTGTTCATGTGCGGGTTGCCCTCTTGTCGCCGGTTACTGGAAATTGATGATGGTGGCGGGCGCCACCACCGCCTGGGCTTTCTGCACCTGTTCCAGTTGCAGCGGGTCGCCAGCCAGCGCCGGATCGTCCTCGTGGCCATTGCAGACCAGCGCCAGATCGTAGCTACCGAGATTAACAAATCCCAACTCGTAACCAAAGCCGCCACCGCTTTGCGGCAACACGGGCGCGCTGGCATAGAAACCGTTGTCGCTGTCCGCCATGTCGGGGTAGTTATCGTCACTTCTGGGTTGGTAGAAGTAGACGAAAGCCTTGTCGGTCAGCAGGCCGCCACACAAGCCAGCTGCTACCGTGCCCCTGACGATGGTGACCTGGGTGTTATTCACCAGCCGCACCCCTCTGGGCTTGAGCTTGTAGTACTGCTCGTGGCCGGGCAGCACCATGGCCTGGCGCAGGTCGAACTCGGTGGTGAAGGCGCTGAGGCCGTTTGCTGCGATGGTGAAGGCATCCAGCTTGAGCTCGCTGCTTGGCACTTCCAGCGGCTTGATCCCCCCATCATCCCGTTTGACGTAGGAGTAGGGGGTGCCATTCAGAAATTGGTTGCTGACCTCCCGTCCATCCAGTATCCGCAACCTCATCTGGCTGTAGTCACCGGGCATCACGCTCTGACCGGACAGCAGGGGGCGACTGGCGGATCCTTGATAACTCAGCAGGTCGATGTAGGTGAACTGCGGCCGGTCTGCACTGTCGAGCGGTATCGTCTCGCCGCTCGGGGTGCAGCCATCGTCCTGGGCCGAGGTGAGAAAACTGGCGGTGGTCCAGATCTGTTCGTTGCCGGCGACGGGGTGGATGCTGATGTTGGCGACGGCGATGCAGACCTTGCTGACCGCATCCACCGGGGCGTCGGAGAAGGCCAGCGAGAGCTGGGCTGGTTGTGGTTGGCTATTGCTGTCGCCACCACCGCCGCAGGCGGTGAGCAGGGTGGTCAGTCCGATCAGAGTCAAGGATTTCATGGCGTCCATTCCGGTTGGTTATGAAGACACCCCAACTCTAGTCGAACGTTGGTCATGAAGGGGAGGCTGGGCCCAGACGCAAGGGCGGGATCTGCCCGTCAGCCCAATAACATCAAGGTGCAGGCCTGAGTAGCACCAGTGTTGGCAGCGAAAGAGATTTTCGGAACGCCGGGGCACTGATTGGGCGTGGCCCAATCAGGCTTCCAGCAGGCGGGTGGGCCAGCCCATCTTCTGCTGGCGCTCTACCTCGAGGCGCAGCTCGCTGGCGCGCAGGTAGTGCTCGTCCAGCCACCCCTTGGGCAGGGTCAGGGTCAGTGACTCCTCTTCTGCCTGCAGGGTGAAGCTGGGCACTGTGCCCTGGGTACGGCGCATGCAGAGGATCAGCGCGATGCGCAGGATACGGGCCAGCCGGATCGCCTGACGACCGGTGACGGCACCCTGTTTCTCCAGTGGTTCCAGCTTGAATTCGTCCCGCTGGTTGAACAGCAGGGCCGACAACAGCTTCTTTTGCGCGGGAGTAAAGCCCGGCATGTCGATGTTGTCGATGATGTAGGCGGCGTGTTGCGGCGCCTTCTTGTATTCGATACAGAGGCCGATCTCATGCAGCAGGGCGGCATAACGCAAAATCGGGCGACCGTAGCGTTTGGAGAGTCGCCAGGCCGGTTGCAGCTGGTTGAACGCCTCGACGGCGGTATCGCGCACCCGTTCGGCGTGCTCTTTATCCAGCTGATAGCGGCTGATCAGGCTGTCGGCGGTGCGATCCCGGGCATCACAGTCGTGATTGTTGCCAAGCAGACCGTAGATCAGTCCTTCGCGCAGGGCGCCACCCGCCAGCGTCATGCTCTCGATATCGAGGGTTTCGAAGATGGCGATCAGGATGGCAAGGCCGGAGGGGAACACGGTCAGCCGTTCGGCCGCCAGCCCTTCCAGTTGCAGCCGGTCGAGCTTGCCGCAGGCGATGGCCTGACCCATCAGCTCCTGCAACTTCGGCAGGGTGACCCGCTCGCTCTTCCCTTGCGCCAGCATGATCTCTTGCAGCGCCTGTACCGTGCCGGAGGCGCCGACGCAGGTGCGCCAGCCGAGGGCGCGGTAATCTTCCGCCACCTTCTCCAGCACCGTCTTGGCGGCGGCAATCGCCTGCTCGAAACGGGCTTCGGAGAGCTCGCCATCACCGAAGTGATTGTTGAGCCAGGTGACGCAGCCCATGTGCAGGCTGTTGAGCAGTTTTGCTTCGCTATGTTCGCCGATCACCAGTTCGGTACTGGCGCCGCCGATGTCGATCACCAGCCGGTTGCCTTCCCCGGCAGAGGTCCAGGAGACCCCTTCATAGATGGTCTTGGCCTCTTCCTCGCCCGAGATGATCTCGATGCTGTGGTTGAGCACCCGTTCCGCTTCGCTGAGGAACTCGTCGACGTTGGTGGCCAGCCGCAGGGTGGCGGTGCCCACCACCCGGATATTGTCGGCCGGAATGTCCTGCAATTGTTCGGAGAAGAGACGCAAACAGTCCCAGCCCCGCTCCATGGCGGCACGGCTGAGACGAAATTCCGGATCAAGCCCTGCTGCGAGGCGAACCTTGCGCTTTACCTTGGCGACGGTGCGCAGGGCACCGGCGACCTCGCGCACCACCAGCATATGAAAGCTGTTGGAGCCGAGGTCGATGGCGGCATAGAGAGGCGAGTTGTGCAACGGGCCTGTCCTTAGCTCTTGCGCGGCGGACGACGACGGTTGTTGCTGTTGCCACCGCCCTGACGATCCCGCATGTTGCGGTTCACCGGCTGACGGTTGCGGAACACCCGTTTCGGCGGGGTCACGTCATCCAGCAGCGCTTCGCGATCATATTTGCTGACCGGAATTGCGTGGTGGATGTACTCCTCGATGGCCGGCAGGTTGAAGGCATAGTCTTCACAGGCCAGGCTGATTGAGTGACCGCTCTTGCCGGCACGACCGGTACGACCGATGCGGTGTACATAGTCTTCAGCGTCGTCGGGCAGGTCATAGTTGAAGACGTGGGTCACGTCAGGGATGTGCAGACCACGGGCGGCCACGTCGGTGGCGACCAGAATATCGAGCGCACCCTTGGTGAAATCCTCGAGGATCTTCATCCGTTTCTTCTGCGGCACATCACCGGTCAGCAGACCGACGCGGTGGCCGTCATTCTCCAGCCAGGCATGGACGTCTTCACAGACATGCTTGGTGTTGGCGAAGACGATGGCTTTTTCCGGCCACTCCTCTTCCATCAGGGAGAGCAGCAGCAACATCTTGTCTTCATTGGAGGGGTAGAACAGCTCCTCCTTGATCCGCACGCCGGTCATCTGCTCCGGCTCGACCTGCACATGTTCCGGGTGGTTCATGTGTTCGTATGCCAACTCCTGCACACGCAGGGAGAGGGTGGCGGAGAACAGCATGCTCAGACGCTCGGTCGCGGGCGGCATGCGGCGGAACAGGAAGCGGATGTCCTTGATGAAGCCCAGATCGAACATGCGATCTGCTTCGTCCAGTACCACGACCTGAATGTTGCTCAGATCGATGACCTTGGACTTGAAGTAGTCGATGATGCGGCCTGTGGTGCCGATCAGGATGTCGACGCCCTGCTCCAGCACGGCCAGCTGCTTGTCGTAACCTTCGCCGCCGTAGGCGAGGCCGAGTTTCAGGCCGGTAGAAGCGGCGATGCTGTCGGCATCGTTATAGATCTGTACTGCCAGTTCCCGGGTGGGTGCCATGATGATGGCTCTGGGTTGGTTAACCAGACGGGGCTTGGTCAGCGGGTGAGTCAGCAAATAGTTGAATGTCGCGGCCAGGAAGGCAATGGTCTTGCCGGTTCCTGTCTGGGCCTGACCGGCGAGGTCATGGCCCTCTACCAGCAGTGGCAGGGAGAGTGCCTGGATGGGGGTGCAATAGTGAAATCCCTTTGATTCCAGACCAGCCAGAACTTCGGGTTCGAGGCCCATTTGGGCGAATTTGTCGGTCGTTAAGTGTGTTTTGCTCATGGCGGTAGGTTATCAGGTTAGGCTTGCAATAATAAACAGGATCATTTCAAATAGGGCAACTATTGCCTTTATTGACGAGTCAATAAAGCCTTATTTACTGACTGGAGTTGGAGATGAGTGACAAGATTGTTCAGCTGAGCGATGCCAGCTTCGAGGCAGATGTAATCAAAGCCGATGGCGCCGTTCTGGTCGACTTCTGGGCCGAGTGGTGTGGTCCGTGCAAGATGATTGCCCCGATCCTGGAAGAAGTTGCCCAAGAGTACGAAGGTCGCGTGACCGTAGCCAAACTGAACATCGACCATAACTCTGATACTCCGCCCAAGTACGGCATTCGTGGTATCCCGACCCTCTTGCTGTTCAAGAATGGCGAAGTGGCAGCGACCAAGGTCGGTGCACTGTCCAAGACTCAGCTGAAAGAGTTCCTGGACGGCAACCTGTAATAATTAAAGAGGAGCGCATTGCAATAATGCGCTCCTTGTGTTTTATCACCTAGACGCTCATCCCGATTGGTGCTAGTTTATCGCTCGTTTGCTAACCTTTTTGCCTGACTCTTTGCTAACCACAGCCTGGCAATCAAATCCGATCAGCATCAATCCAGCAGACTGTCTCCTCATTTCAATCCTTGCTTACAGACTTTCACCACTATGAATCTGACTGAATTAAAGAACACTCCTGTGTCCGAGCTGGTCAAGCTTGGCGAATCCATGGGGTTGGAAAATCTGGCTCGGGCGCACAAGAAAGATATTATTTTTGCAATCCTCAAGGCGCACGCCAAGGGTGGTGAAGATATCTTTGGCGACGGTGTGCTGGAAATCCTGACCGATGGTTTCGGCTTCCTGCGCAGTGCAGACGGCTCCTATCTGGCAGGCCCTGACGATATCTACGTCTCCCCGAGCCAGATCCGCCGCTTCAACCTGCGTACCGGCGATACCATCTCCGGCAAGATCCGGCCACCGAAAGAGGGCGAACGCTACTTCGCACTGCTCAAGGTCAATGAGGTCAACTACGACCGTCCGGAAAACTCCCGCAACAAGATCCTGTTTGAAAACCTTACCCCCCTGCATGCCAACGAACGTCTGCGCATGGAACGGGGTAATGGCTCTACCGAAGATATCACCGCCCGTGTACTGGACCTGGCTTCCCCCATCGGTAAAGGCCAGCGTGGCCTGATCGTGGCGCCGCCCAAGGCCGGTAAGACCATGCTGCTGCAGAACATCGCCCAGAGCATCGCCTACAACCACCCGGACTGTGAACTGATCGTTCTGCTGATCGACGAGCGTCCGGAAGAGGTGACCGAGATGCAGCGGATGGTGAAAGGTGAAGTGATCGCTTCCACCTTTGACGAGCCTGCTTCCCGTCACGTTCAGGTTGCCGAAATGGTGATCGAGAAGGCCAAGCGTCTGGTCGAGCACAAGAAAGATGTGGTGATCCTGCTGGACTCCATCACCCGTCTGGCTCGCGCCTACAACACCGTTATCCCGTCATCCGGCAAGGTACTGACCGGTGGTGTGGACGCCAACGCCCTGCACCGTCCCAAGCGCTTCTTCGGCGCCGCGCGTAATGTTGAAGAGGGCGGCAGCCTGACCATCATCGCCACCGCGCTGATCGATACCGGCTCCAAGATGGATGAAGTCATCTACGAAGAGTTCAAGGGTACCGGCAACATGGAACTGCACCTCTCGCGCAAGATTGCCGAGAAGCGTGTCTACCCGGCCATCGACATCACCCGCTCCGGCACCCGCAAGGAAGAGCTGCTGACCACTGGTGACGAGCTGCAGAAGATGTGGATCCTGCGCAAGATTGTCCACCCGATGGGCGAGATCGACGGTATCGAGTTCCTCATCGACAAGCTGGCGATGACCAAGACCAACGACGAGTTCTTCGACGCCATGCGGCGCCAGCAGAAGTAAGTCCGGTCAGAAAATGACGAAACCGCGGCCCTGGTCGCGGTTTTTGTTTATCTGTTTTCCGGTTGCCCTAGTAGTATGAGATCCCGATGTCGCATGGATGGAGACGTCATGAAGCCTGTTGTCTGGTTATTGCTGGGATTGCTGAGTGCAATGCCAGTCTGTGCGCAGAGTGCTCCGGCTACGGTGACAGCCGAGACGCTGCAGACGCATCGGCACTATCTGGCGAGCCGTCTGCAGCAAGGACAATTTGCCGCCATCGACTCTCTGCTGGCGACCCTGAGCCGCGAGCAGCGGGAGTTCCTGCTGTTGCAGCTGCTGCGGGATATTCCGGTTACCGCTCCTGCGTCCCCCGCGTTGCAACGCTGGGTCGAGGCACAGGCCGACAAGGCTCCAGAGTGGCTGCAGGAGCAGCAGGTAGACGGTTTTCTGGTGCAGCAACCTGTCTACGATTTTGCCGCGCAGGCCCGTCAGTTGCTGGGCGAATGGCAACTGCACTCATTGGTGCAGCGTTATCAGCAGCAACTTGCCCAGGGCAACTTCCAGCTAAAGTCCATCTACTACAGCAGTAACCCCGATATTGCCATGCAGCAGCAAGCTCTGTTGCTGGCCCTCGACGCCTTGCCGCAATCGATCTGGATGCGGGAGGCGCAAGCGCTGGCCAGCCGGAATATCTATCTGCCCGACAATCAGCTGTTGCTCCATCTGCTGCTGCGCACAGGTGAACCGGCGCTCTATGGCATGTTGTGGCGGCGGCCGGCAGATCAGGATGCGCTGCGCGCACTCGCCACCATCAACCGCTTCCATCATGGCAATACGGCCAGCTCCCTGCTGATTGCCGCCAGCGGCAATCCCGGTTTGAGAGAGCCGGCCCTGCGCCAGCTGAGCGCCCTCTCTCCTTTGCCGCCACAAGCCCAGAAATACCTGCTGGCCGAGCTCTCCAACCGCCAATACGGGGCGCTGGTGGCCGGTCTATTGATGGAGGTGGATGAACCCCAGTTGCTCTCCGGCCTTGCCAGACGCCTCGGCCAGCGTGATCTCCCCCCCGCAGCACCGAGTCTGCTGCCTGATTCGGGTACACCCGATGGGCAGCCAGGGTTATAATGCGTGACCTCCTGAACCCGGTTGGGAACTTGCATGAAATACAAGGATTTGCGTGATTTCATCGCGCAGCTGGAACAAAACGGACAACTCAAGCGCATCACCCGCGAGATAGACCCCTATCTGGAGATGACCGAGATCAGCGATCGCACCCTGCGTGCGGGTGGCCCGGCTCTGCTGTTCGAAAATCCCAAAGGCTACACCATGCCGGTGCTGACCAATTTGTTCGGCACCCCGGATCGGGTTGCCATGGGCATGGGGCAGCCCGATGTGGGCGCTCTGCGTCAGGTCGGGGTCTGGCTCTCCTATCTCAAGGAGCCCGAGCCGCCCAAGGGATTCAAGGAGCTGATGGAGAAGCTGCCGATCTTCAAGCAGGTGCTCAACATGCCGACCAAGCGCCTCTCTTCCGCCCCCTGCCAGCAGGTGGTGCAGGAGGGAGATGCGGTCGATCTCGACCAGATCCCGATCCAGCACTGCTGGCCCGGCGATGTGGCGCCGCTGGTCACCTGGGGCCTCACCATCACCCGCGGCCCCTACAAGAAGCGCCAGAACCTCGGCATCTATCGCCAGCAGAAGATCGCCAAAAACAAGCTGATCATGCGCTGGCTGGATCATCGTGGCGGTGCCATCGATTTTCGCGAGTGGCAGGAGGCCCACCCGGGCGAGCGATTCCCGGTGGTGGTGGCACTCGGTGCCGATCCGGCGACCATTCTCGGCGCGGTGACGCCGGTGCCGGATACTCTCTCCGAATATGCCTTTGCCGGTCTGCTGCGCGGCAGCCGTACCGAGGTGATCAAGGCCATCAGCTGCGATCTGGAGGTGCCCGCCAGCGCCGAGATCGTGCTGGAAGGCTATCTGGAGCCGGGTGAGATGGCGCCGGAAGGGCCCTATGGCGACCACACCGGTTACTACAACGAGGTGGACGAGTTCCCGGTCTTTACCATCACCCACATCACCAAGCGGCGCGATGCCATCTATCACAGCACCTACACCGGCCGTCCGCCCGATGAACCGGCGGTACTGGGTCTGGCGCTGAACGAGGTGTTCGTGCCGCTGCTGCAGAAGCAGTTCCCCGAGATTGTGGACTTCTATCTGCCGCCGGAGGGGTGCTCCTACCGGATGGCGGTGGTGACCATCAAGAAGCGTTACCCGGGCCACGCCAAGAGGGTGATGCTGGGAGTCTGGTCCTTCCTGCGCCAGTTTATGTACACCAAGTTCGTGGTGGTGTGTGACGATGACGTCAACGCCCGCGACTGGAAGGATGTGATCTGGGCCATCACCACCCGGATGGACCCGGCACGGGACACCACCTTGATCGAGCATACGCCGATCGACTATCTGGACTTCGCCTCGCCGGTCTCCGGCCTCGGCTCCAAAATGGGGCTGGATGCCACCAACAAGTGGCCGGGCGAGACCAATCGGGAGTGGGGTCAGCCCATAGTTCAGGATGAGGCGGTGAAGCAGAAGGTCGATGCCATCTGGGATGAGCTCAATATCCTCGGATGAGGCAAACATGACAGCTTTGCTGCAAAAAGTGATGCGATCCGCATTGATTTGAGTATTCTCGACTGGCGGGGCCAGGGCTGCTGGTCGTCACTCCATAGTGAAACAATGAGCGAAGCGGGCCGAGCGAGCCCGCCACAAGGACAAGAATGCAACGTATCAAATGCCGCGTAGAGGAACTGCGCGAATATGTCGACACCATCTGGCATGTGGCTCTGACGCCGCAGCAAGCGATCAGCTTCAAGCCGGGCCAGTATCTGCTGGTGGTGATGAGCGATTCGGACAAGCGCCCCTTCTCCATCGCCAACTCGCCGACCCGCCCGGGCGTGCTGGAGCTGCAAATTGGTGCCACTCCCGAGAACGCCTATGCCGGTCAGGTGCTGGCCCGCATGCGCGAGCAGGGGGAGATCGAGGTCGAATTGCCGGCTGGCAAGGCGTTCCTGCGCGATGAGTCTCCCCGTCCGCTGATCCTGATGGCGGGCGGCACCGGCTTCTCTTACGCCCGCTCCATTCTGGAATATCTGATCGACACAGGCAGCAAGCGCCCGGTGTTCTTCTACTGGGGGGTGCGTCAGGCTCACTGGCTCTACGAACTGGAGCAGATGCAGCAGTGGGAGCGTGACTATGCGCCGCTCACCTTTATCCCGGTGGTGCAGGAGCCGGATGCTGACTGGACCGGCAAGAGCGGACTGGTGCACAAGGCGATCATGGATGACTTCGTCAGCCTCCACGACTACGACATCTATGTCGCCGGTCGCTTCGAGATGGCGGGGGCCGCGCGTGAGGAGTTCAAGATCCTCGGCGCCGAGCCGGAGCGCATCTTCGGTGACGCCTACGAATTTATCTGACGGGATCCCCGCTTGGATGACGCAGCCCCCGGTTTTGCCGGGGGCTTTTGTTTTTGTGGCTGCCGCAGTACCTGATCGTACCGAATGGTTGGATTATCGCGGCGTTATCCCATTATTTTTCAATATATTGGCTATGAATGGCTACTAATCTGGCTTGGCTGGTGGCATCTTTGTTTGGATTGACAAGAGTATCCATAGAGCAAGCACAAGGAGGCGCAGTGTTAAGCAAAGAGGCAAGGGGGCAACCCGGGTATGATCGGGAGGCACCCTGCGCGACTGAGCTGGCCGCCATGCCGGAACCCTCCTCCGGTGGTGATGCGTTTGCCCGTTTGCAGGCAGAGATCGCCGCTTTGCAGCATGAAAACGGCCTGTTGCAGGAGAAGCTCAATGCCGCCCTCGATGGCACCGGCATCTGTCTCTGGCAGGGCACCATTCCCACCGGCGAACTGCGGGTCTTCAATCTGCAGAACTTTCAGGCTGGCGATATGGCCCCTCATTTCGATCAGTGGAGCGCCAAGCTCCATCCCGACGATCGCGCCCATGCCATGGGCAGCTACTTTGCCCACCTTGAGAGGAAAACGCCCTTCTACGAAGCTGAATACCGCACCATCAGCCCGGCCGGGGAGATCACCTGGCTGTGGGATCGTGGTCGCGTAGTGGAGTGGGATGATGAGGGCAGGCCATTGCGGATCATGGGCTCCCATATCGATATCACCCAGCGCAAGGCTTATGAGCAGCGGCTGGCAGAGCGTGCCAACTGCGATGCGCTCACCGGCCTGCTCAACCGGCAGGGATTTGGCAAGGCGTTCGCTCTACAGCCGCCACAAGGGACGGGGGCACTGCTCTTTATCGATCTGGATGACTTCAAGGGGATCAATGACCAGTTGGGCCACGCTTGTGGTGATCAGGTACTGCAGCAGATGGCGGAGTGGTTGCGTCTCATTATGCCGGGCTCTGCCCTGTGCGGCCGTTACGGCGGTGACGAGTTTGTGGTTTATCTGCATCGTGATGTATCAAACCATGCTCTGGCTCATCTGGCCGATGCCCTGATCTGCCGGATGCATGGTTACGTGCCCAAACCCGGTTGCCCGCAGCGGGTGGGGCTGAGTATCGGCATCGCCCTGTGGGAGGAGCAACCATTGAGCTTCCGACAGGCATTGGAGGTGGCCGACCGGGCCATGTACGAGGCCAAGGCGCGCGGCAAGCGGGCCTGGTATCTGCTTCAGGTGTGATGCTTTTTACAGGTTCAATACAAAGCAAAAACCCCAGCTGAGCTGGGGTTTTCGTTATTCGCCTTTGGCGCCGAGCTGCTGCTCGAGCTGAGCCAGCTTGCTTTCGAGGGCGGCCAGTTTTTCCCGGGTACGCAGCAGCACCTTGGTCTGCACGTCGAACTCTTCACGGCTGACCAGATCCAGCTTGCCCAGCTGCGCTTGCAGTACCTGACGCATCTTCTTCTCGGCCTCTTCACCCATGCTGCGAATGCCGGGTGGCAGGGAGTTGTGCACCTGCTTGGCGATCTCTTCCAGTTTCTTCGGGTCGATCATGATGTCCTCCTTAAGCGTTGGCGGACATTCTACCGACAATTCCCTCACTTTGCCGAGATCGCGGCGGCTTTTTAGTCGTGATGGTGCCCGCTGGCTGGTCGGGTCTGGTTAATCACTCACTGTTGTTACCCTTGCGCCCCTTTGTTGACGTAAAACCTTGATTCTCGCCACAAACCTGAGCAGAAGATGACCAACATGAGTCTCGTTGGTTGTTGGTTTTATGTTAACGTCTTGCAGTCGCGGTCGTGATGGCCTCGTTGGCTGGTGATGGATAACAACCCTATAAAAAGAGAATAAAAAATGAAGAAGAAGCTAATTTATGCAGCTGTTGTCAGCGCTCTGCTGAGCGGATGTGGTGGAGATGACAACAAGGGAGATACTACCAGCTCCCTGGACTATGCCCTGAGTGGAGCCAATGGACTTCGCCCGAGCGTGCTGGCCCCCCGTGCCAGCGACGGTACCCTGAAGTTTTCGACAGAAACTGCTGATCTGTCGAACCCGGTATCTGCCCTCTCCACCCTGGATGGCTGGTCAACCACCCAACCCGTCCAGCTGGTACCGGCGACCGTGACCGGTGTCTCAGTGCCGGCACCGGCAGCCAGCGAGTATGCTTCTGCCGTTGCGCCCCTCTACCTGCTCGAGCTCACGCTGGATCCGGTCACTCTGCAACCCAACGGAGTCAAGGGCGGCAAGCCACTGGTTTATGGGACCGACTTTGTGGTCACTGGCGGGGACGGCAAGCTCAATCTGGTTCCGCTCAAGCCGCTCAATCCCTCTTCTTACTACATGATCGTGGCGACCGACTCCCTCAAGGACAGTCGTGGTACGCCGCTCAAGGCGGGAGGCGATTACAGCAGCTTCAAATCGACAGCTGGCGCAACTACTCAGGAGCAGACCATCAACGGCCTGATCTCGCTGCAGGAAGGTCTGTTCAAAGCGGCCACCGGGATCACCAGCGATCGGGTGATCTTCTCCGACTGGTTTGCCACCCAATCTGGTGCCGATGTGCTGCTGGCAGTGAAAAGTGCCGCCGCTTCGGTGCTGAAGAGCCCGAGCCTGGACGCCGCGGCGCTGTGGAAACAGGATGCCAAGGGCAGCACCAGCCTGCCAGCAACCTATACCATCAACGGTCTTAATGGCGGGGTGGATTTTCTGACCCAGCTGGCGAATGAGCCATTCTTGCCGCAGGAACAGAAAGATGCACTGACTGCCGCCTTTGGTGTTGGTACGCCGCTTAACGGGGTTGCCCAGCTGACCAAGGTTTATACCGGCACCGTCAAGCTCCCTTACTTCCTCTCTACTCCTGCGATAGCCGGCTCCTGGGACAAGGCCAAGACCCAATCCTGGCACGGCGCCATTCCCAGCCTCTATGCCATCGCCAACGCGCTGAAAGCGGGCGATACCGAGGTGATCGGTGGACTGGTCGGAGCGGGCGTGGACCCGGCATTGCTGGGTGAGCTGATCGCCGACCCGAGCCGTCAGAGTGAACTGCTGACCGAGGCGAGCAAGCTGATCGGGGTGACCCTCACCTCCGGTGGCAAGCCGCTGGATACCGAGCGCAATATCGGTCGTTTCAACCCGTTGCCGACTCTGACCGAAGTACAATCGGTACCGCTGCGGATCTTCGCTGCTGCACCGCTCAATACAATTACTGATGTGATCATCTATCAGCACGGGGTTACCTCCATCAAGGAGAACGCCTATGCGCTGGCGCTGGGCCAGATTGGTGCTGGTCTGCAAGTCACACCAACAGCCAAAAATGTCGCTGTGGTAGTGATCGATCATCCGCTGCACGGTGAGCGTGGCTATGCCCTGAGCGGCAGCATGGATACCGTCACCACCTCCGAGAATCCGACTCCCTATCTGAATCTGGGCTATCTGACGGTGGCGCGGGACAACCTGAAACAGAGCGTGGCCGATCTGCTTGGCCTTCGCCTGGCTGTCGGTCTGGCCAATGCCAAGGGGCTGGGTGGCCAATTGGGTGGTGCCGGTCTGAAGGTGCATTTCCTCGGTCACTCACTCGGTGCCATTACCGGGGCCAATCTGCTGGCTGTCGCCAACCAGACCACCGGCAGTGCTCAGGCTGATGCCCTGTTCAAGTTCGATACCGGTGGTCTGGCGATGCCGGGTGGCGGCATCGCGCCGCTGTTGCTCAACTCGCCGAGCTTCGGGCCGACCATCAAGATGAGCGTGCTTACCTCGGGTAGTCCGGCGCTGAAAGCGGGCTTTACCGCCTATGCACCGAATTGCAAAACGGCTGCCGCCACTTGCTTCGTCAACGAGTTCCTGCCCAGTCTGGATGCGGCCACGCAGGCGGGTGCGGCGAGCACCTTGCAGAGCTATACCTTTGCCGCCCAGTCAGTGCTGGACTCTGCGGACCCGATCAATCTGGGCAGTGGCGTCGCCAAGAGCTTCCCGCTGTTCGCCACCGAAATTGTGGGTGATGGCGCCCTCAATCTGCCGGATCAGGTGATCCCCAACAGCATCGCCTCTGCACCGTTGGGTGGCACCGAGCCGCTGTTCCGGGTGCTGGGTTTGCAAGAGCTGAAGGGTTCCGGCGTGCTCCCGGCGGGTCACCATGCTGCGCGCTTCCTGAAAGGGGGCCATAGCTCGCTGCTGGCTCCTGACGAGAACTTCGATCCGGCTGGCGCGGTCACCACCGAGATCCAGACCCAGTTCGCCAGCTTCTTTATGAGTAGCGGTGCGGCGGTCAAGGTAACCGATGACACCCTGATCAAGCAGTAACTGCCTATCGCGTAAAAAAACGCCGCCCTTCGGGGCGGCGTTCTCGTTTCTGCAGTTGCTGAAAAATCAGCCCGGCTGGTGGTTGCGATCCAGCCAGCCTTGCAGCAGGCCGACCAGCAGGCCGGTCAGGTGGGCGATGTTGGCGGTGCTGGTGCCGAGCATGTCGAAGAAGCCGAGCACCATCCAGAACAGCATAAAGCCCATCAGCGCCGGTGGCAGAGTGAGGCCGCAGGCCGGTTGCAGCTTGCTGCGCAGCCAGCAGTAGCCGAGCAGGGCATAGACCACGCCGGAGAGGCCGCCAAACAGCGGGCCGCTGGCAAAAAACTCGGCGATATTGGGCAGGGCGGCGCCCACCAGCAGCAGGATCAGCAGCTTGCCGCTGCCGAGGCGCTGTTCGATCTGGCCGCCGAGATACCACCACCAGAGCAAGTTGAACACCAGATGGAGCACCGAGAAGTGGATCAGGGCGGGGGTGAAATAACGCCATGCCTGCCAGTCGGTGAACTGGGCCAGCGTCGGGTGGAATGCCAGTTCATCGTAGATGGGCAGGCCGATGGCCTCGATCCCGTAGATGGCGAGACAGGCGATGATAACCACCAGCGTCAGTGGCCCCGCCTGATGGAGGAAATCGGTGATGGGGTCCGTCATCCCCTTGCTGTAGTCGATGCGGGCATCGGCGCGGCCGGATTGCCAGGAGGCTTCCATATAGCGCGGGTGGCCCGGCTCGGCCAGAAAGCGCTTCACCTCCAGCTGGGCCTGAGCGAGGCGTTGCTCGTCCGCCAGCCAGATGGTGACCCCCAGCTCGGACTGGGTCAGCTCGCAGGAGATCCCTAGCGTCGCCAGATAGTCCACCAGCGCCTGCGCCATGCGGGCGTTGTCGAGCACCAGCAGCTGGATCATGCCTCGCCTGCCTCGATGGGAAACTCCCTGCGCCACGCCTCGAAGCCGCCATCCAGACTGTAGACCTCGTCATAACCCTGTTGCAGCAGGTATTGGGCCGCCCCTTGACTGCTGTTGCCGTGATAGCACATCACGATGACCGGGGTATCGAAATCCACTTCATTCATAAAGCGCGCCAGGGTGCCATTGGTGAGGTGGAAGGCGCCGACCGCGTGGGCCGCTTCAAAGGATTGCGGGTCGCGAATATCCACCAGACGGGCTTCACCCGCGCTCAGTTTCTGGTGGGCATCATGGGCATTGATATGGGCAAACTGGTCCATCGGGATGTCCTGCGAATAGGTTGATTACGGGCCAGTGTACCGCAAGCTTGGGCGCAAACTAACCCCACAAAAGATAAGGGAGCCAGCGGCTCCCTTGTTGATATGGCATGCGGGTCAGTGGGTTAACCGCCCAGATAGGCCTGCCGCACTGCCGGGTTGGCCAGCAGGGCGGCGCCCGTGTCTTGCAGCACCACGTGGCCGTTCTCCAGCACATAGCCGCGGTCGGCCAGCTTGAGCGCCTGGTTGGCGTTCTGCTCCACCAGAAAGATGGTCATCCCCTTCTGGCGCAACTGCTCTATGGTGTCGAAGATCTGCTGGATGACGATGGGGGCCAGCCCCAGCGAGGGTTCATCCAGCAGCAGCAAACGCGGTTTGCTCATCAGGGCGCGGCCGATGGCCAGCATCTGTTGCTCGCCGCCGGACATGGTGCCTGCCCGCTGTTCCAGCCGTTCGTGCAGGCGCGGAAACAGGGTGAACACCTGATCCAGCAGGCCATGCTGCTCTGCCTTGTCGACGAAGAAGGCGCCCATCAGCAGGTTCTCCTCCACCGTCAGGCGGGCGAAGATGCGGCGTCCCTCCGGCACCACGGCGATATCCTTGCGCATGATGCGGGCGGTGGTGAGGGTGCTGATCTGTTCCCCCTCAAACCAGATGGAGCCGCTGCTGGGCTTGGGTTCACCGCAGAGGGTCATCAGCAGGGTGGTTTTGCCAGCGCCGTTGGCGCCGATCAGGGTGACGATTTCCCCCTCTTTCACCTCGACGCTGACATCGTGCAGTGCCTGAATTTTGCCGTAGTGGGTCGATACGTTGCGAAGTTCTAACATCTTTTTGTCCTTACGACTCGCCCAGATAGGCCTTGATCACTGCCGGGTTGTTGCGGATTTCATCCGGCTTGCCGTGGGCCAGCGGGGTGCCCTGGCTGACCACGAAGATGCGGTTGGAGATGCCCATCACCAGCTTCATATCGTGTTCGATCAGCAGCACCGAGACACCGAATTCGTCCCGCAGGCTCATGATGAGCTCGTCCAGTTCGTCGGTCTCCTTCGGGTTGAGGCCGGCAGCCGGTTCATCCAGCATCAGCAGCTCGGGACGGGTCGCCATGCAGCGGGCGATCTCGAGGCGGCGCTGCTGACCGTAGGCCAGATTACCGGCAGCGCGGTTGGCGAGATCCTTGAGGCCCACTTTATCCAGCCAGAAGGCGGCCCGCTCCAGCCCCTCCTGCTCGGCACGGCGGAAGGCCGGGGTCTTGAACAGGCCGGCGATAAAGCTGGTGTTGAGGTGCTGGTGCTGGGCAACAAGCAGGTTCTCCACCGCTGTCATTTCCTTGAACAGCCGCACATGCTGGAAGGTACGCACAATCCCCTTGCGGGCAATGAGGTGGCCGGGCAGCCCCTGGATCTCCTCACCCTTGTAGCGGATGGTGCCGCCGCTCGGGCAGTAGAAACCGGTCAGGCAGTTGAAGATGGTGGTCTTGCCCGCGCCGTTGGGGCCGATGATGGAGATCACCTCGCCCTTGTCGATATCCAGTTTTACCCCGTTGACGGCCAGCAGGCCCCCGAAGCGCATCGACAGATCAGAGACTTCCATTAACTTCTGATGAGTACTCATTTCTTCAACTCCAGATGCGGACGGGTCATCGGCAACAATCCTTGTGGCCGCCAGATCATCATGAACACCATCAAGAGGCCGAACATCAGCATGCGGTACTCGTTGAATTCGCGGGCCAGCTCCGGCAGCACCGTCATCACGATGGCAGCCAGCACCACCCCGATCTGGGAGCCCATGCCCCCCAGCACCACAATGGCGAGCACGATGGCCGACTCGATAAAGACGAAGGATTCCGGGCTGATAAAGCCCTGCCGGGAGGCAAAGAAGCTGCCGGCAAAGCCCGCGAAGGTGGCGCCTATGGTGAAGGCGGTCAGCTTGATGATGGTGGGGTTGAGCCCCAGCGATTTGCAGGCGATCTCGTCTTCCCGCAGCGCTTCCCAGGCTCGGCCAAGGGGCATGCGCAGCAGGCGGTTGATGACAAACAGGGTCACCACCACCAACACCAGCGCCATCAGGTAGAGGAAGATCACCTTGTGGTTGGCGTTGTAGGTAATGCCGAAGAAGTTGTGGAAGGTATCAAAGCCCCCATCCTTGACGGTGCGGTTGAACTCCAGACCCCCCAGCGTCGGCTTGGGGATGCCGGAGATCCCGTTCGGGCCGCCGGTCAGGGTAGTCATGTTGTTGAGCAGGATGCGGATGATCTCGCCAAAACCCAGGGTGACGATGGCCAGATAGTCCCCCCGGAGCCGCAGCACCGGGAAACCGAGCAGGAAGCCGAAGGTAGCGGCCATCAGCCCGGCGATGGGCAGGCACTCCCAGAAGCTCAGTCCGAAGTAGGTGTTGAGTAGGGCATAGCTGTAGGCACCGACCGCGTAGAAGCCGACATAGCCGAGATCGAGCAGACCGGCGAGGCCGACCACCACGTTCAGCCCCAGCCCCAGCATGATGTAAATCAGGGTGAGGGTGGCGAGATCGATGGCGCCGCGAGAAGCCATAAAGGGCCAGCTCACCGCAAACAGCAGCACCAGCACGGCGGTGAGGTTATAGAGCTTGGGCGCCTCTTCCGGGCTCGGCAGCACCAGCTTGGTGAAGCCGACCGAGAAGCCGCTGATGGAGGCCTGAAACAGCTTGGCAATCTGGCCGCGCAGCATCTGGAACCAGAAAACAATGGTGGCGCCCCCCAGTAGCCAGGCCAGCGACACATCGAGGCGGCTCACTACCTGCAGGCTGGAGCCATCGGTCTCCAGCTTGAAGCCGAGCAGCCAGAAGGAGAGCACCAGCAGCACCAGGCTGGCGATACTGGCGTGGATCAATTGATGTTTCATCACACTTTCTCCACTTCCGGACGACCCAAGATGCCAGTAGGCATAAAGAGCAGCACAAAGATGAGCAGGGCAAACGCCATCACATCTTTGTACTCGGTGCTGAGATAACCGGCGGTGAGCGCTTCAACCACCCCCAGCAGCAGGCCGCCCAGTACGGCGCCCGGAATGCTGCCGATACCGCCCAATACTGCGGCAGTGAAGGCCTTCAGACCGGCCATAAAGCCGAGGTAGGGGTTGATGACGCCGTAATACATGCCGAGCAGCACCCCGGCCACGGCGGCCAGTGCAGCCCCCAGCACGAAGGTGATGGAGATGACCACGTGGGTGTCGATGCCCAGCAGATTGGCCATCTTGATATCTTCCGAACAGGCGCGGCAGGCGCGGCCCATGCGGGAGCGGCCGATGAACTGGGTCAGCGCCAGCATGGTGATGAAAGTCACCACGAAAATGATCAGCTGCATATAGGAGAGGCTGGCCTGAAAACCATCCTCACCCCCCAGGGTCCAGCCACCTGAGATCAGGCTGGGCATGGCGATATCCCGCGAGCCCTGAGCCATGCGCATCATGTTCTGCAAGAAGATCGACATGCCGATGGCGGAGATGAGGGGGATCAGCCGGTTGCCACCGCGCAGTGGCCGGTAGGCGACTCGCTCGATGCTCCAGCCATAGGTGCCGGTGATGATGATACTGACCAGGAAGGCGCCTCCCAGCAGTAGAAAGGTGCTGTCGATGCCCATCATCATGAGCCCCGCCATCACCATGAAAGCGACATAGGAGCCGATCATGTAAACCTCGCCGTGGGCGAAGTTGATCATGCCGATGATGCCATAGACCATGGTGTAGCCAATGGCGATCAACGCATAGGTGCTGCCTATGGTTAATCCGTTCAGCAGTTGCTGAACGAGATAAAGGAGGTGTTCGGACATACTGCGTTCCCTGTACTTGCCCGCAAAGAGAGGAGGGGGTGAGCGTACTCACCCCCGATCGGCAGATTATTTGACTTGGCTGGAAGTACCGTCAGCGTGCCACTGGAACACACCAAATTCGAAGCCTTTCAGGTCACCGTTAGGTGCCCAGGTCAGGGGGCCCATCACGGTATCGATCGGTGCGGCCTTGATGGCGGCGGCAACGGCGGCCGGGTCATCTTCACCCGCCTTGGCGATACCGGCAGCCAGGCTCTGCACCGCGGCATAGGTGGTCCAGACGAACGGGCCGGAGGAGTCCTGACCCTTGGCCTTGAACGCCGCCACCAGCGGGGCGTTGGCAGGCACCAGATCGTATTTGTTCGGCAGGGTCACCAGCAGGCCTTCGGAAGCCGGGCCGCCGATGGCGGAGATATCCTTGTTACCGACCCCTTCCGGGCCCATGAACTTGGCTTTCAGCCCCTTCTCGCCAGCCTGACGCAGGATCAGGCCCAGCTCAGGGTGATAGCCGCCGTAGTAGACGAAATCGACGTTCTCTTTCTGCAGCTTGGCGATCAGGGCGGAGAAGTCCTTGTCACCGGCGGTGATCCCTTCATAGGCCACCACCTTCACGCCAGCCTTGTCCAGTGCTGCTTTGACGCTGGAGGCGATCCCTTCACCGTACTGCTTCTTGTCGTGGATAACGGCGACGCGCTGGGGTTTGACCTGCTCGATGATGTACTTGGCGGCAGTCGGGCCCTGATCGCTATCCAGACCGATGGTGCGCAGAGTCAGCTGGTAACCGCGCTCGGTGATCTTGGGGTTGGTGGAGGCGGGGGTGACCATCAGGATCCCCTCGTCTTCATAGATGTCGGAGGCGGGCAGGGTATTGTCGGAGCAGAGGTGGCCGACCACGAACTTGACGCCATCATTCACCACCTTGTTGGCGATGGCTACCGCCTGCTTGGGATCACAGGCATCGTCATAGATGACGGCTTCGATCTGCTTGCCATTGATGCCGCCAGCCTTGTTGATCTGCTCGACCGCCATCTTGCCGCCGGTGAACTGCATGTCCCCGTACTGGGCAACCGGGCCGGTGAGCGGGCCTGCGATACCTATCTTGATGGTGTCTGCCGCGTGTGCGATGGAGATCGATCCAAACAGAGCCAAAGAAACCGCTGCGCTTACTGTAATTTTGCTCAACTTATGCATTGATTCGTCCCTTAATCAGTGGATTGTTTCATTTACGAGTGCCATTCCGGATCGACATCCCGTGCATCCGGCTATAGGTATGGTTCTATCATTCCTCACGGGGCAATAACAAGCTGTTAAAGATACTAACCAGAGGGGGTGGGGTGGGCTTATTTTGAAATAAATGACCTGTCATTTGTTTTTAATTGGAATTTAGTATCGATTCTTCGCCTTAACATCTTGGTAACCAGAGGTGATTATGATGAAGCACAGAGGATTAGTCTGGTGATATTTTACTCTGATGGTGCTCCCATTTTGACCATTAATCGTTTGCGCAAACAGAAATGAGCGCCTAAATTAGCCGGCATTGACAATTCCGTGGCAGAGCCCGTTAAAACCAAGCCTTTATTCGGGAAATCTGCTAATGTTCCGCCTTTGACAGTCAGGAGACAGAGATGGCCACTATCAAGGATGTCGCCTCGCGCGCAGGCGTATCCATCTCCACCGTCTCACATGTGCTCAACCACACTCGGCGGGTCAGCGAAGACGCGACCCAGAAAGTGATTGAGGCGGTGGCAGAACTCAACTACGCGCCCAACTCGGTAGCGCGCAGTCTTAAGATAAATTCGACCAAGACCATTGGCATGCTGGTCACCACCAGCGTAAACCCCTTCTTCGCGGAAGTGGTGCAAGGGGTTGAAGCGTACTGCTTCGAACAGGGCTACAGCCTGATCCTCTGCAACACCGAAAACCAGCCGCCTCGCCAACAGCATTACCTGAGAATGCTGATGGAAAAACGGGTGGATGGTCTGCTGGTATTGGGGACCGATATCGACACCCCGTTGCGCGACATGCTGCGCATCCACAAGAACGTGCCGCAGGTGGTACTGGATTGGGGCACGGAGTGCGATTTCGCCAACGTCATCAACGACAACGCCCGCATCGGCGCCCGCATGGCCGTACGCCATCTGCTGGAGCTGGGGCACCGTGACATCGTCTGCATCACTGGCCAGCTCTCCAAGCCGACCACCCAGCAGCGACTGGACGGGGTGCGTGATGCGCTGGGCGAGCACGGTCTGACCCTTAAAGATGAACAGGTCTTTGAAGGGGACTACGAGAGCCAGAGCGGCTTCGATGCCATGCAGCGCATCCTGGCCCTGCAGCCTCGCCCGACTGCGGTCTTTGCCTTCGACGATCCCATGGCGATCGGCGCGATTTGCGCAGCCTGGGAAGCGGGAGTCAAGGTGCCGGACGATATCTCCATCATCGGCTACGACGATGTGGAGATGGCGCGCTTCTCCAGCCCGCCGCTGACCACCATCCGCCACCCGAAGGCCGAACTGGGCCAGCTGGCGGTGAAGCATCTGGTCAGCCGGATCCGCAACAAGGAGCTGGAAGTGGAGTCGATGACGGTACAGCCCGAGCTGATCGTCCGTCGCTCGGTCAAACCGCTGCGTTAATCCGCACCCGTTGCCAAAACGAAAAACCCCCTCTGTCACGAGGGGGTTTTTGTTTATGGGCGGTTTATTTCAGTTCCGGCCAGTAGGCTTTGTTGGCCTCTATCAAGTCATCGAGAATGGACTTGGCCACCGAGGCGCTAGGTACTGTCTTGGAGAGGGTGATGGCTTGCCACAGCTTCTGGTAAGAGTGCTCGACCCAGGCTTCGACCACCAGTTTCTCGACCGCGACCTGCTGGCCCATCATGCCCTGCTGGAACAGCGGGATGCTGCCCACCTGCAACGGCTCTGGCCCGCTACTGCCGACCAGGCAGGGGATCTCGACCATGGCTTCCGGGTCAAAGTTGGGGATGGCGCCGCGATTGGGAACGATCAGCAGCATCCGCTCCTGGGTATTGAAGGCGATGGCGGTTGCCAGGTCAACGATATAGGAGGCGTGCTCATCGATCTCCAGCTCGCCCGCTGCTGAATTACCTGCCTTGACGATGTCGGTACAGGCGGTGAAGACCTGCTTCTCGCGGTGCTCCATCACCTCGTTGGCGCGTGTGTGTTCCGGGTTGGAGTGGGCCACCACATAGTCCGGGTAGAGGTAGTACTTCAGATAGGTGTTGGGCAGGGTATCCGGGTCGAGCGCCCATACATCCTTTGCCTTGGCGAAGGTATCGTTCCAGCTTGCTTCGGCATGGCTGGCGCTATTGGGCACATAGCCGTGGCGGGCGACGTGCTCCTTGATCTTCGGCATCAGGTCGTTGCCTTCCAGATCCTCGATGCGGGTCCACCAGCCAAAGTGGTTGAGGCCGTAGTAGCGTACCCGCATCTCTTTGCGGGATTTGAGACCGGCAATCTGGGCCATGCGCCCCTCGATCCCGATCGGCATGTCGCAGATGTTGAGGATTTTGGCGTTGGGACGCAGGCGACGGGTCGCTTCGGCCACAATGGCGGCCGGGTTGGAGTAGTTGAGCATCCAGGCATTGGGTGAGTACTGCTCCATATAGTCGACCAGCTCCAGCACTCCGCCGATGGAGCGCATGCCATAGGCGATACCGCCCGGGCCGCAGGTCTCCTGGCCGACCACGCCATGACGCAGCGGGATCTTCTCGTCCAGCTCGCGCATCGGATATTTGCCAACCCGGATATGGGCCATGACGAAATCTACATCGCTAAACGCTGCTTTGGGGTCGGTGCCATAGCTGAAGGCGATCTCGGGAGCCTTCTCTTTCAGCAAGATTTTGCAGGCTTCGGCGATGATCTCCTGACGGGCACCATCGTTGTCGTAGAATTTGATCTCCTTGAGCGGGAAGCGATGCTGATTTTCCAGCAACATCAGAACGATACCTGGAGTAAAAGTGCTACCACCACCGGCAATGACTACAGAGAATTTTTTCATGATCATGACTCCATTACTAAAGACGATTGTTGATGACTGTTGTTCATAATCGATTCCATATTTTCACGTACCTGAGGTACATGCAGACCGATAATTACCTGGATACTATCGCCATGGCGGACGACACCATGGGCTCCCAATTTAATAAACTCCTCATCTGCATCTGCTAGCTTGCTGTTAACCAGCGATATTCTTAAGCGCGTGGCACAATTATTCAGACTGCGTATATTTTTGACTCCACCAAGCGCTTCGATAATTTGTGTTGCACTATCACTGCTACGCTGGTTTTTGGCTGCCTGATAATCTGACTTGGAATAAAGCTTTATTTCACTGTCTTCCCGGCCCGGTGTTTTAAGATTGAGCCTGATAATCAGCGCGCGGAATATCAGGAACCAGATGCCGGTAAAGACCAATCCGATAGCGATCTGGGTGAACATCATTCCCGCATGGTTGTGGAACATGGGTATCCAGTTCTGCGGCAGGAACTGGTCGAGCAGACCTCCACCCATGTTGCCGACCACACCAAACAGGTACATCACAGTCGACATGGTGGCTGCCAGCAGGGCGTGGATGGCAAACAGCAGCGGCGAGATGAAGAGGAAGGTGAACTCCAGCGGCTCGGTGATGCCGACCAGAATGGCGGTCAGGGTGGCCGGGATCAGCAGGCCTGCAACCTTGGCCTTGTTCTCTTTGGCTGCCGTGGCATAGATGGCCAGGGCAATCCCCATGGCACCGAAAATCTTCGAGTTGCCATGCAGGGCAAAGCCACCCTGAGGGAACTGTTCAATCAGCGGGCGAGTGCTCTGGCTGAACTCCAGCATGTGCTGCGCCCAGTAGAGTTGAATGCCCCCCTCTACTGCCGCTGGGCCGAAGATGAAGGGGCCGTAGATAAAGTGATGCAGGCCGGTCGGGATCAAAATCCGCTCGAGGAAGGTGTATACCCACACCCCGACCGGACCCGAGATCAGCATGAAATTCTGCAGGGAGGCGATGCCCATCTGTACTTTTGGCCAGCCAAGCAGGGTCAGCCAGGCACAGGGGATCATCACGAAGAAGGCGACAATGGTGACAAAGGAGCTGCCCTGAAATATGCCGAGAAAGACCGGCAGTTGGCGATCAAACAGGCGGTTGTGCAGTGCCGTCACGATGCCGGAGATGACGATGGCCCCTATGATGCTGGTATCCAGGGTCTTGATCCCCGCTACCATGGCGAGGCCACTTTCACCCCCTACATCCTGACTGAAGTCGACCCCGAAATAACTGCCCCAGGTCATGCCCATGGCGTTGATAAAATAGTTCCAGGTCATGAAACTGACCAATACAGCCAGACAGGCTCTGGCTTGTGCCTTATTTGCCAGACCGATTGGCAGGCCAATCGCAAATATAAGCGGCATATTCCTGAATACTGTCCAGCCACCTTCTTCAATAATATGGATGATCTGGAAGAATAATCCTTGTGGGTTTGCCAGTGATTCACCGACAAACATCGGGTTTTTCAGCATAATTGCAATGCCTACTACCATACCTGCAAAAGGAAAAAGCAGTACAGGAGTGAACATTGCTCCGCCAAAACGTTGAATTTGACTGAGCATATATTGTCCCTTGGTTGAAATAGCTAATCGAATCCTTGCCGGTGTTGCCAGATGCAAATTAGCAACGATAAAAAGAGACCTCATGAAATATCTTGGAATAATGTGATCTGACGCATGCAGTTATTTAGACAAAGATGTCTAACTTTTGCGATATTGTTGTACCTCTTGGTTTCGTGATGTTCTTGCAGCTTTAGTTGAAAGTTAAGTTATTGTTTTTAAGCAATTTAGTCACTTGATTAAGAATAAGATGGTTGGCGTTGTGACCACAGGAGATGTCTAGCAGTGATCTATAAATCGGTGGCTGATCGACTCAGGATCAGGGTAAACGGTGCCGAGTGCCGGGTGGGAGATGTGTTGCCCGGCGAAAAAGCGCTGGCAGAACAGTATGGCGTCTCCCGCATGACCATTCGCAAAGCGGTAGACATGTTGATCGAGTGGGGATTGGTCGAGCGGCGCCACGGCAGCGGCACCTATGTGACAAAAAAGGATGTCCAGCATGAGACCAAAGGGCTGAGCGGGTTTACCGAACTGATGCGCGAGCAGGGGCGCACTTTGACCAGCCAGGTGTTGGAATTTCGCACCATGCCTGCGCCACCGGCCATCGCCAGTCAGCTGAGGGTGAAGGTGAATGAACCCGTCTATTACTCCAGCCGGATCCGCTCGGTGGATGGTCGGGCTCTGCTGCTGGAAGAGAGCTATATGCCGGTCAGACTGTTTCGCAATCTGTCGGTCGCCCATCTGGAAGGGTCCAAATTCGACTACATCGAACGGGAGTGCGGCATCGCGATTGCGGGCAACTATGAGTGCTTCAGTGCCGTGCTGGCGGATCGGGCTACTGCCGAGCTGCTCCATATCGAGCAGGGGGCCCCTATCCTGCGGCTCACCTCACTCTCATACAGCGAGAGCGGAGAGTTCCTCAACTACTCCATCATGTTCCGTAATGCCAACGACTATCACGTTGACTACCACCTCCACCGTGCCCGCGGTTAGTGCCTGGCTGATGAGGCAGCGTGTCGTTGAAAGAGGGGAGAGCCTGCGAGGGAGGCATTGGCCATAACTCCTCCCTCGGCCCATGCAGATCAAAATAATCAACTCAAATGTTAGTTATCCTTGCTGCCGGATCCGGATGTAGGCAGTGGGGGATGCATGAGCGTGATTGAAGCGATAACCATGGTGGCCGGTATGGTTTATCTGGTGTTGTTGGCGTGGCAGGTGCGCACCGGCTGGCCGGGGCGTCTTGCGCTCGGCCTGCTGGGGCTGGTCTGGTTGCTGGCGGCCGACAGCCTGCTCTGGCTCGCATTGGGGACGGTCACCGCCGTGCTTGCCCTCCGGCATCAGAGGCGGCCGCTGCCCGTGTTCGGGGCGATCGACAGTCAGCAGTTGCGGGCAGGCACTCGCCATCTGCTGCTGCTCTGCTGGGGGCTGGTCACAGTGCAATACAGCCTGCATATCTGGCAGTTGGGACAGGGGATGAGCCCCTGGCTGGTGCGCCCGGACGTGGTGGATGCCTTCCTGCCCATCGCCGGTGGCCTCGGGCTGCGGGCCTGGTTCGCGCAGGGGTTGGTGGATCCCCACCATCCGGCGGCCACCGTCACCGTACTGGTACTCTCCCTGTCGGCCCTGCTGCTGGGGCGGGCGTTCTGTGCCTGGTTCTGTCCGCTCGGGCTGGTGGGGGAATGGCTGCATGGCCTGCGCCACCGGTTGCTGCCGGGGGAGTGGAGCCCGCCGCGCTGGTTGGATCTTGCCCTGCGCACCCAGAAGTTTCTGGTGCTCGGCTTTCTGCTCTTCATCATTCTGCTGGCGGTGCCGGCTGCTGCCCTGCCCGGCTACTTCACCAGCCCCTACCATCAGGCGGCGGATATGAAGATGGGTGCTTTCTTCTTCAACCTGACCCTGATCTCGGGTCTGTGCCTCGGCTGGGTGTTGCTGCTTACCGCGACCTTTCGTCAGGGATTCTGCCGCTACCTTTGCCCCTATGGCGCCTGGCTCGCCCTGCTGGGGCTACTGACGCCGCTGCGCATTCGCCGTGACTCGGCCCGCTGCCTGCGAAGCCAGGGTCATGACTGCGACAAGTGCAGCCGGGCCTGTCCATCGCGCATTGCGGTGCACCAGCTTATTGCGGTACGCAACCTGGAGTGCACCGGCTGCCTGAGCTGCGTGGCCGCCTGCCCCAAGCGGGTCGAGGCCCTGCACCTTGGCAGCAAGGTGAAGCGGCTTGCACCGAGCCGTTTGCTGGGGCTGCTCTGCCTGTTGCTGCTGGTGCTGCCGTTGCTCGCGTATGGCCTGCTGGAGATCTGGGTCAGCCAGACGCCGCTGGCGATACGGGCTCACCTGTTGCAACTGTTGCCACAGCTGACCCATTAACCGGGGAGGGTGACTGTGTAACCATGGCGCAAGGTCACAGGGTATGCACATGGACACCCTCGGGTGTCCGTTTTCTTATTCGGGTGGGAGTGGGCTGAGGGGGAGGCAGTGCAGACCGACTGGCTTACAGGCTGGCGAAATCCATCTCGGGCAGGGTTTCAAAGCCGGGGCGGGCAAACAGATAGCCCTGCATCAGGCTGATGCCCATCTCCCGCAGGCAGGCCATCTCTTCGCGGGTCTCGATCCCCTCCGCCAGCGGGGTGATCTTCAGCTCCGCAAACAGTGCCAGACAGTGGCGCACTATGGCTTGCCGGGTCGGGTCATGGTCGATGCCGCGCAGCAGGTGCATATCGAGCTTGACGATGTTGGGGTGAAAATCGGCCAGCAGGTTGAGGCCCGAGTAACCGGCGCCAAAGTCATCGATCGCCGTTTTGAAGCCGAGCGCCTGATAGTGATCGACGATGCCGCGAAGATGCTGGCTATCCTGCACCTGCTCCACCTCGGTCAGCTCGAACATGATCTGCTCGATGGGGAAGAGGTGCTCGCGGGCTGCCTGCAGGGTGGTGCGGATGCAGCGTTCCGGACGGTAGACCGCATTGGGCAGAAAGTTGATGCTCAGCATGCCCCGCATATCGAGCCGGGCGGCCAGCGCGATGGCCTTGATGCGGCACAGTTGATCGAAGCGGTAGCGGTTGTCGTCGTTGACCCGGGCAATCACGCTCTGCGCCGGCTCGTTGTTGAGCCCTCGCACCAGCGCCTCGTAGCCGAAAATAGTGCGCTTGCTGCAATCGACGATGGGCTGAAAAGCCATGGTGAAGTCGAAGTCTAGATCCACCTGCTCCTGACACTGCTGGCAGATTGACGGGGCGGGGGCGGCAGGTATGTTCATGACGTTCCTCTGATTGGCCGTGGCGGCGCTGGGCACTGTCTCAAATGATAACAGCTCATTGCCCCCTGTAGGTTCGATTAGCGCAGCGTAATCGGACGAACGAGAGGCTTTGGTTGCGGTTGTTGCCGTGAAGCCGGGGCGGCCAGCCGGAGTTGGAAATTCGGCTGGCGGTTATGGCGGGAGAGCCTATTTACGCGAACGTCCGATTACGCCTGACGGCTAATCGAACCTACCGAGGTGATAATTCTTCGCTAATTAAGCCTGTAGCTTTATTATTAGCATTGCTAAAATATGGAGCGAAGTCTATGGGAAAGCGAAATTTTATTATTGTGATGTTTTGTGTGTTGGTTTTGGTTAGTGCTCCGTTACTTCTCTACATCTATATATTTGCACCAATCTCACATTATTCATTATCTACATCTGATCAAGCGTGGTCGAATTTTGGTAGTTTTATTGGCGGCACAATAGGAACTATTTTTTCTTTTTTGACATTCCTTGGCGCTGCGTTTGCAGTTTACTATCAAAAGAAGCAATTAGATGTACAGAAAGCCACAATGAAATTAGAAGAAATTCTTAGTTTGCTTTCTAGGCATTCTGAACGATTAGATGTGTTAATTTATACTAGTCCACAGTTATACCCTCATCAATATATAGAACTAAATGAGCTTGACCCCAAAATGAAAGCTTATATAGAAGGTAGCTTTATTAGCATATTGGCAGCGTTGGGTACGTTATCACTGAGCAAGAAGTATAACAAAACGTTTAATGTGCCTGACTCAAATGTACCAGATGGTTTTATATCTGGCTTTTTACAACAAAGTGCCTCATTAATAAACGTTGAGTTAAATAGCTATGGCCATTTGTTATCTATATATAAAAATAGTGATGGTGATCATGAGCTTGTTGGTTTTTATGAAGGCAAGTATTCAGCGTTAATTTGTTGGTTGAATGTAGTTGGATTGCTCAATGCGCCATTAATTAATGATCATGTTGATTTTATTGTATTAGAGAATGTCCTCGTAGGTAATAATTTTAAAGATTATTCATCTTCTATTTAAAAGTTATTTTTATAAAAAACGGCGCCTCGCGGCGCCGTTTTTAATATCACTGACTCAACCAGAATCACTGCAGCAGGGAGATATCCGCGACTTGCAGGAACAGGTTGCGCAGGTTGTTCAGCAGTGCCAGACGGTTGGCCTTGAGGGCTTCGTCGTCGGCCATCACCATCACTTCGTTAAAGAAGGTATCGACCGGCTCGCGCAGGGCGGCCAGACGGGTGAGGGCAGCCTGATAGTCACCGGCAGCGAACAGCGGGGCCAGTTCGGCTTGCAGTTCGGCAACCTGGGTGGCCAGCGCCTTCTCGGCGGCATCGACCAGCAGTTCCGGTTTGACGGCAGTCGGCAGTTCGCCTTCGACCTTGGCCAGAATGTTGCTCACGCGCTTGTTGGCGGCAGCCAGTGCCAGTGCGGCATCCAGCGTGCGGAAGTGGCTGACGGCCTTGACGCGGCGATCGAAGTCGAGCGGACGGGTCGGGCGGCGGGCCAGTACGGCCAGCACCACGTCGGCACCGATGCCTTCGTCCTGATAGGCGGCGCGGAAGCGGCCCAGCATAAAGTCGACCACGTCGGTAACGACGGTTTTGTTGGTCAGCTTGTCGCCGTAGACGCGTACCGCTTCTTCAACCAGTTCAACCAGATCCAGATCCAGCTGCTTCTCGGTCATGATGCGCAGGGCACCGATGGCAGCGCGACGCAGGGCGAACGGGTCCTTGTCACCCTTCGGCAGCATGCCGATGCCGAAGATACCGGCCAGGGTGTCGAACTTGTCGGCCAGCGCGACGGCGCAGGCAACCAGACCGGACGGCAGGGCATCACCGGCAAAGCGCGGCATGTACTGCTCGTTGAGGGCCACGGCCACCGCTTCGTCTTCGCCATCGTGACGGGCGTAGTGCATCCCCATGACACCCTGGGTGTCGGTGAACTCGCCGACCATGTTGGTCATCAGGTCACACTTGGAGAGCAGACCGGCACGCTTGGCCTGAGCCACGTCGGCGCCGATACGCTCGGCGATAAAGCCGGCAACGGTCTCAATGCGCTCGACCTTGGCCTTGACGGTGCCCAGCTGTTGCTGGAACAGCACGGTTTCAAGGCGCGGCAGGCGGGAGGCCAGAGTCTGCTTGAGGTCGGTCTTGAAGAAGAACTCGGCGTCAGAGAGACGGGGGCGAACCACCTTCTCGTTGCCGCTGATGATCTGGCTCGGGTCTTTGGACTCGATGTTGGTGACGAAGATGAACTTCGGCAGCAGCTTGCCGTTCTTGTTGTAGACCGGGAAGTACTTCTGGTCACCCTTCATGGTGTGAACCAGTGCCTCGGCCGGAACGGCCAGGAACTTCTCTTCGAAGTTGGCGGTCAGCACCACCGGCCACTCGACCAGTGCGGTCACTTCTTCCAGCAGGGCGTCGTCCAGATCGGCCACGCCACCGAAGGCGGCAGCGGCCGCTTCGACGTCAGCCTTAATCTTGGCCTTGCGCGCCATAAAGTCGGCAATCACCATGCCGCGCTCCTGCAGGATCTGCGGGTACTGGCTGGCGTTGTCGATGGTGAATTCGCTCTCGCCCATAAAGCGGTGACCGCGGATGGTGCGGGCAGAGTCGATACCCAGAATGTGAGCAGGAACCAGCTCGCCATCCAGCAGCAGGGTCACGGTGAAGACCGGACGCACAAACTGGATGGTCTTGTCGCCCCAGCGCATCATTTTCGGGATCGGCAGTTTGGCCAGTGCGGAGGCAACCAGTTCGCCCAGCAACTCTTTGGCCGGACGGCCTTCGACCTTGGCGGTGTGAACCAGCCACTCGCCCTTGTCGGTGACCAGACGCTCGGCCTGCTCAACGGTGATGCCGTTGCCACGGGCCCAGCCTTCGGCAGCCTTGGTCGGTTTGCCTTCGGCATCGAACGCCTGAGCCACGGCCGGGCCGCGCTTCTCGACGCTCTTGCTCGGCTGTTCGCCGGCCAGCTCGCTCACTTTCAGCGCCAGACGGCGCGGTGAGGCAAACCACTCGACGTCGCCGAAGGCCAGATCGGCCTTGGTCAGTTCGGCTTTGAAGTTGTCGGCAAAGGCTTCGGCCAGGGAGCGCAGGGCTTTGGGCGGCAGCTCAGCAGTACCGATCTCTACCAGAAATGTATGTTGTGCCATGTCCGTTCCTTAACCTTGCTTGTTCTCACTGCGCTGACACATAGGGAAGCCCAGCGCTTCGCGGGAGGCGTAGTATGCCTCTGCCACGGCCTTGGTCAGGGTGCGAATGCGCAGGATGTAGCGCTGACGCTCGGTGACCGAGATGGCCTTGCGGGCATCCAGCAGGTTGAAGGAGTGAGCGGCTTTGAGGATGCGCTCGTAGGCAGGCAGCGGCAGCGGTTTTTCCAGTGCCAGCAGATTCTGGGCTTCCTTCTCGTACTGCTCGAAGCAGTGGAACAGGAACTCCACGTCGGCGTGCTCGAAGTTGTAGGTGGATTGCTCCACTTCGTTCTGGTGGAACACGTCGCCGTAGGTGGTCTTGCCCAGCGGGCCGTCAGACCAGACCAGATCGTAGACGCTGTCGACGCCCTGAATGTACATGGCCAGACGCTCGAGACCGTAGGTGATCTCGCCGGTGACCGGCTTGCACTCGAGGCCGCCAACTTGCTGGAAGTAGGTGAACTGGGTCACTTCCATGCCGTTCAGCCACACTTCCCAACCCAGACCCCAGGCACCCAGAGTCGGGTTTTCCCAGTTGTCTTCCACGAAGCGGATGTCGTGGATCTCAGGATCCATACCCAGCTCTTTCAGAGAGCCCAGATAGAGTTCCTGAATGTTGTCGGGGGAAGGCTTGATGATCACCTGGAACTGGTAGTAGTGCTGCAGGCGGTTCGGGTTTTCACCGTAGCGGCCGTCAGTCGGACGGCGGGACGGTTGCACGTAAGCGCAGGCGATGGGCTCCGGGCCCAGGGCACGCAGACAGGTCATGGGGTGGGAAGTACCGGCACCCACTTCCATATCCAGCGGCTGAATGATGGTACAGCCCTGGCGGGACCAATAGTCCTGCAGCTGCAGGATCAGGCCCTGAAAGGTTTTGACATCGAATTTTTGCATAATTTTTTTCGCGCGAAATGAAAATCAGAGCAAGATTTGCTGAATGTGAACCGAGGGAGTATACCGTCTGGCATGGTCGGATAATAGGCGAAATTGCAGCGGATTCGCGGGATGGTGCTGCGCTCTGGCTGGTCGGGCGGGTTGTCCGGTATATGATGTGAGCAGTGCCGCCTGTAGAGTGGGCAGGGTCGGGGAAACCGCTGAAATAACGAGGGAGAGGAAATGGAACTGCGCTGCGCCTGGGTGACCAAAGACCCGGAATACATTGAATACCATGACAAACAGTGGGGCAGGCCGGTCTATGACGCCCGCGAGCTGTTTGCCAAGCTCTGCCTAGACGGCCAGCAGGCGGGGCTGTCGTGGATCACCATCCTCAAGCGCACCGAGAGCTATTACCGCGCCTATGCCGACTTTGATCCACAGCGTATCGTGCAGTTCGACGAGCAGGATGTGGAGCGGCTGATGCAGGACAGCGGCATCATCCGCAACCGGCTCAAGGTGCAGTCGATCATCAAAAACGCCCGCGCCTATCTGGCGCTGGAGGCCGAGGGCATCGACTTCGTCGATTATCTGTGGGGCTTTGTCGGCGGCGCCCCCATCGTCCACCAGCGCCAGGGCAACGGCGACATTCCGGCGACCTCACCGGAGTCGGATGCCATGTCCAAGGCGCTCAAGAAGCGCGGCTTCACCTTCGTCGGCAGCACTATCTGCTACGCCTTCATGCAGGCGGTGGGCATGGTGAACGATCATCTGGTCAGCTGCCCTTGCCATGCCGAGTGTCAGTTACCGCGCTGACAGCCCGCCGATTGGCCAAAAAAACACCACTCTCGCCATCTGTTCAGGCTTGCGTCAGACAATGGCGTGCCAGCGCGTTACAATCCGGCCCCCGGCATGGTGCCGGATTGTTTTCACAGAGGTTTTTTCATGCGAGCCAAGATCCTGGTGCCTGCTCTGGCACTGACCGTTGCCCTGAGCGGCTGTACCACCAACCCCTACACAGGTGAATCCCAGACCTCCAAAGGTGCCTGGGGCGCGCTGGCTGGCGCCGCTGCCGGTGCGGCCGTAGGTGCGCTCTCCTCCAGCAAGGGTGACCGCAAGAAGGGCATCCTGACCGGCGTTGCTGCCGGCGCGGCGCTGGGCGGCGGTATCGGCTACTACATGGACGTGCAGGAAGCCAAGCTGCGCGAGAAGCTGCAAGGCACTGGCGTCAGCGTGACCCGCAATGGCAATGAGCTGATCCTCAACATGCCGAACAACGTCACCTTCGACAGCTCCAGCTCCCAGCTGAAAGCGGCCGGTGCCAACACCCTCTCCGGCGTGGCCATGGTCGTTGCCGAGTTCGACAAGACCCGCCTGAACGTGGTCGGTCACACCGACAGCACCGGTTCCCGCGATCTGAACATGAAGCTCTCCCGCGATCGTGCCGATGCCGTTGCCGCCCAGCTGATTGGTCAGGGCGTAGCAGGTAGCCGCATCTCCACCACTGGCGTGGGCCCGGATCAGCCGGTTGCTACCAACAGCACCGCCGCTGGCAAAGCCCAGAACCGCCGCGTGACCATTACCCTGACCCCGACCGCCTAAGTCGTTCAGGTTTCGGTAACGAAAAGGCCCCGCCAGTGATGGCGGGGCCTTTCTATTGGCGCAGTTGCGAGCAATGGCGCCTTGTTGTTTGCTCCCTTCTCACCTCGTGGGAGAAGGGACGGGGATGAGGGGGATAAGCGCCTCTTAGACCGCCGCTGTCAGCTGCACTTCCACCTTGTAGCCTTCGTGGGCGAGGCGGGCTTGTACGCAGGCGCGCACGGGTGCGGTGCCAGCCGGGATCCAGGCATCCCACTGCTCGTTGAAGGCAGCGATGTCCTGAATGTCTTTGAGATAGATATTGGCCATCAGGATCTTGTCGACGCCGGAGCCGTTGGCTTCCAGCAGGCGTTGCAGGCTCGCCAGCACTTCGCGGGTCTGCTGGTGGATGTCGGCTTCTTCGCTGACGGGCACTTCCACCACGTAGAGGGTGCCATTGTGGATGACGACGTCTGACCAACGCTGGGTGGTGCCGATTCGGGTAATGGTTGTCATGGAGTGCTCCGGTACGGGGGCTTAGTGACCCTTGCGGATCAGATAGCGGTAGGGGGCCTGCTCTGTCTCGCTGGCGACCAGGGTGTGATCCATAAAGCGGCAGAAACTGGGGATGTCGCGGGTGGTTGAAGGATCGTCGGCGCTGACCAGCAGGGTCTCGCCATCCGCCATCAGCCGCACTTTCTTGCGAACCATCATAACGGGTTCCGGGCAACGAAGCCCGATTGCGTCCAACTCGTGGGTCGCATCGCAGAATAAATCACTCATCTATTATCAACCTTCAACCTATTCGGCTGCCAATGATACTCAGGGCTAAAAAATAATCAAACAAACGCCCCATCAACCAGCATATGTAACCGAAATGTTATTCGACCCTATCCAGCTTGCGCCGGACGAGTAATATAAAAATTGAACCATATTCAACAAGGAGGTGAATATGCAGGTCTCCTACGGCAGATTACAAGCCTATGCAGGCATGGGGTTCTTGTCCTTCGCCATGATAGTGATGGGCAGCCCGATCGGGAATACCGGTACCTGGTTCGGCTCCATGGTGATGGTCGGGTTGGGGCTCTGGATCGAGCTCAGCGATTACTATGACGAGGATGAGGACGAGAACGATCAATCCTGAATCGGATGACGATTCAACAACAAAGGCGGAGCAATTCCGCCTTTGTCATTTCTGCCGTTTGGCTATGTGCCCGGATCAGCGGGTCGATCGCATCGCCCGCTCCAGATGCAGCGCCGTCTGCTCCGGGTTGGCCTTGGGATCGTTGAAGAAGTTGCTCAGCACATCGAGGATCGCCTGCCGCATATTGGTCGGCGTCGCCATCCCTTCCGCCATGCTGGGCAGCAGGTTGTCCTGCTTTTCCGCCAGCAGGAAATCCTGATAGGAGCGGACGGCGCAGCGGTCGAATTTGCTCATGTCGGGATTGGTCAGCGCCGGGATCGACCCCTTCACTCGATTGAACTCCTCCTGGAATTTTGGCGTCATCAGCAGCTGGGCCAGATCCCCCTGCGCCTGCAGCTGGGCTGGATCCCGCTGTTTGAACATGGCGATGGAGTCGAGGTTGTAGCTGAACAGTCCGGAGCTGCCCGGGCTCGGCAGACAGGCGATATCCTCACCCGGCCGGTAGTTGCCCGCGCTCAGCTCCCCCTTCACCCAGTCCCCCATCACCTGCATGGCGGCGCCACCGCTCTCCAGCAGATTGGTGGCCTGATGCCACTTCAGACCGGCGTATTTTTGCGGCACGTAGGCGCGCAGCTGCTGGAAGCGGGTCAACACCTGCACCATGTCGGGGCCGGTCAGGGTGGCGCTGTCCTGCTCGAGGAACGCCTTGCGATAGAATTCTTTACCGCCCTCACCGAGCGCCACCGTTTCAAACAACACTGCCAGCTGCCAGGGCTCGTTGCCAATGGCGAGCGGGGTGATGCCCCGTTTTTTAAGCTGGTCGGCGACGGTGACAAACTGGGCCCAGTCGGTGGGCGGAGTCAGCTTATTGCGCTCGAAGATCTTGCGGTTGAGCCACAGCCAGTTGACCCGGTGGATGCCGGTGGGCACCGCCATCAGGGCGCCATTCTGGCTGAGGGTGGCACGCACCATGGGCGGCATCTGGCTGTACCAGCCGAGGTGCTCGGCCATAGGGGTGAGATCGCGCAAAAAGCCGAGTCCGGCCCACTCCTTGAGCTCGTAACCCTTGAGGTGGGCCGCTTCGGGCGGGTTGGCCGCCAGCGCCCGGCTCTTCAATACCGTCATGGCGCTCTTGCCGCCGCCGCCCTGTACCGCGAAGTCGTTCCATTGGTTGCCCTGTTTGGTCCACTCGGATTTGAGCACTTCGACCGCTTTCGCTTCGCCGCCGGACGTCCACCAGTGCAGCACTTCCACCTGGGAGGCGGCAACGGGAGCAGAGAGCAGGGCGATGACAGAAAAAGACAACCACTTCATAAGGTTACTGCCTTGGTAGGGAGAGCGTGGCCTGCAGGCCACCTTGCGGACGGTTTTCCAGCACCAGATCGCCACCGTGGGCGTGGGCTATGTTGCGGGCGATGCCAAGGCCGAGGCCGGTGCCAGCCTGATCGGTACTGAGCCGGTAATAGGGTTCGAAGATACGCTCGAACTGATCGTCCGGCAGGCCGGGGCCCTCATCCATGATGAAGAGGATCAGCATCTCCTCGTCATCCATGATGATGATGCGCACCCGCTGGCCGTACTTGATGCCGTTGTCTACCAGATTGCCGATGCAGCGCTTGAGCGCCAGCAGCTTGCCGCGGTAGGGCCACTTGCAGTGGCCTTCGATGGTCAGCCGCTCGTCGTGCAGGTTCATCGACTCCGCCATCTGCTCAAGCAGGGCGTTGATGTCGATCTCCTCGATATTCTCGTGAATGTCGGTCTCTTTGACCGTCTGCAGCGCCCCTTTCACCATCAGCTCCAGCTCGTCGAGATCCTTGTTGAACTTGGCGATCTGTACCTCGTCGTCGAGCAGTTCGACCCGCAGCCGCAGCCGGGTGATGGGGGTCTTGAGGTCGTGGGAGATGGAGCTGAACAGCCGTTCCCGATCATCGATATAACGGCGAATGCGGTGCTGCATGATGTTGAAGGCGCGGGTGGCCGCCACGATTTCCGACGCCCCTTCCTCTTTGAGCGAAGGCTGATCGATATCCTTGCCGAGATTCACCGCCGCCTTGGCGAGACGGCGCAGCGGGCGGGTCTGCCAGCGCACCAGCATAAAGGTGAAGAAGCAGAGGAACACCGTCATCAGGGCGATGAAACGCACCTGGTTGCTCGGCATCACGGTATCGTCGAGGGTCATGTAGGGGGCGGGCAGCAGGGCCGCCAGATAGAGCCACTCCCCCTTTTCAATCTCGATCTGGGTCACCAGTACCGGTGGATTGAGCGGCTCCAGCGACAGTGTGTAGCGGGCCCAGGAGGAGGGAAGATCCGCCAGCAAGGTGTCGTTGTTGAAGACGTGGAGGTCGTCGGGCCGGGAGAAATCCACCTTGATCGCCATGGCGTCGGAGAGCTTGCGGGTCAGCACTCCCTGCACCTCCTCCAGCACCTGCGTCTTGCGTTCGCTGTCAGGGATGGCGTTGATGTGGATTTCCTCTTCGTTGAGCGAGACGAAGAAGCGGCTGCCCCCCATGTTGCGCAGCTGGTCCAGCGCGATATGGCGATACTGCAGCGGCAGGGATTTGAAGAAGTTGACGGTGGAGGCGGCAGACATGGCGAGGTTGCGGGTGGTGCTGAGCATCCCCTCCAGTTCCCGCTTCTGGATCTGCTGCATCCAGATGCCGGTCAGAATGGTCTGGGAGAGCAGGATGGCCAGCAACAGCAGCAGGATCATCCGTGACAACAGGGAGCGGGGCACCAGCGCCCCCCAGGACCACTTGTTGCTCATGGCAGCTCGTGCACCTCGGCAATCAGCATGTAGCCACTGCCGCGAATGGTCTTGATGATGCGCGGGCTCTTGCCGTTGTCGCCCAGCTTCTGGCGCAGACGGCTGATCTGCACGTCGATGCCGCGCTCCATCGGCAGACTTTCGCGACCGCGGGTGGCATCCGAGATGGTGTCGCGATCCAGCACCACGCCGGGCTGTTGCAGGAACATGCCGAGCAGCATGGCATCGCTGCCGGAGAGATCCAGCAGGCTGCCATCGTCATGGGTCAGCTGGTGGCTCAGGGTGTCGAGGGTCCACTCGGCAAAACGCAGGCGGCGGCTCGGCTCTTTCTCTTTTTCCGGCTGGCGGAATTCGGCGCGGCGCAGCAGCGCCTTGATGCGGGCCTGCAGTTCGCGGGGGCTGAACGGCTTGGCGATATAGTCGTCGGCGCCGAGTTCGAGGCCGATCACCCGATCCGCTTCGTCGGAGGCGGCGGTCAGCATGATGATGGGCACCTGGGAGTCACGACGGATCTGCTGGCAGAGGGTAAAACCGTCCTCGCCGGGCATCATGATGTCCAGAATAATCAGGTCCGGGCTGTGCTGGGCGAGTTGCTGGCGCATCTCGTTGCCCTCCGCCGCCGTCAATACCTGAAAGCCCGCCCGGGTCAGGTACTCATTGAGCAGCTCGCGGATCTCTTGGTCGTCATCGACGATCAGCAGTTGTTTGCTCATTGACATATGTATGTGCATCCACCCATTTTTTTGTGCAGATTGAACCTGTCGGGGGAGTAAAAAGCAAGCAAGCCCCCTATCTAATGTGAGGTTTAAGGCAATAACAGCCTATTGATAAGATTAAAACGAAAAAAGGCCGACCCAAACGGGACGGCCAACAGACAGCTTCTGACCACTGACGAGCACCCCGTGTGGCGATCGTCACAGACTTGAAAAGGGGCCAGTCAGACTGGCCCCGAAAAGGGACAACTCTCAGTAGTGCATCCCGTCGATCCGGCTGGTTATCACACCCGTTCAAACACGGTGGCGATGCCCTGGCCCAGACCGATACACATGGTGGCAACCCCCAGCGTGGCATCCTTCTCCTCCATCAGATTGATGAGGGTGGTGGAGATGCGCGCACCGGAGCAGCCGAGCGGGTGACCCAGCGCAATGGCGCCGCCGTTCAGGTTCACCTTCTCGTCCACCTGATCCTGCAGACCCAAATCTTTCACGCAGGGCAAGGACTGGGCGGCAAACGCCTCGTTCAGCTCGAACAGGTCGATGTCACCGATGGTCAGACCGGCCCGTTTGAGCGCCTTCTGGGTCGCCGGAACCGGGCCGTAACCCATGATGGCTGCGTCGCAGCCGGCGATGGCCATGGCACGAACCCTGGCGCGCGGCGTGAGGCCGAGGGCCTTGGCACGATCCGCGCTCATCACCAGCATGGCGGCGGCGCCATCGGACAGGGCCGAGGAGCTGCCGGCGGTGACGGTGCCGTTGACCGGGTCAAACACCGGGCGCAGCTGGCTCAGGGTTTCAACCGTGGTCTCGGGACGGATTACCTCGTCATAGTCGTAGAAGAAGCGGGCGCCACTGGCGTCATGGCCTTCCAGCCCGACGATCTCCTTGGCAAAACGTCCTTCCACGGTTGCCGCGTGAGCGCGGCGGTGGGAGCGGGCGGCAAACTCGTCCTGCTGCTGACGGCTGATGCCGTGCAGCTTGCCGAGCATCTCGGCGGTCAACCCCATCATGCCGGAGGCTTTCGCCACCGACTTGGCCATGCCGGGGTGGAAGTCAACGCCGTGGCTCATCGGCACGTGACCCATGTGCTCGACGCCGCCGATGATGAAGATATCCCCGTCACCCACCTGAATGGCGCGGGAGGCGTCGTGCAGCGCCTGCATGGAGGAGCCACACAGGCGGTTGACGGTCACCGCCCCCACCTGCTTCGGAATACCGGCCAGCAGCGCGGCGTTGCGGGCGATGTTGAAGCCCTGCTCCAGGGTCTGCTGTACGCAGCCCCAGTAGATATCCTCGATCTCGTTCGGGTCGAGGTTGGGGTTGCGCAGCAGGATGGATTTCATCAGGTGCGCGGACAGATCTTCTGCACGCACGTTGCGGAAGGCGCCGCCCTTGGACCGGCCCATCGGGGTCCGGATACAGTCGACAATGACTACGTCTTTCATGAATGGATCTCCTTTCCGCAATCAGTAGAAGGTTTTGCCCTGGGCCGCCATCTCACGGAGCTTGTCGCTGACGCGGTAGAGCGGGCCCAAGTCGGCATACTGGTCGGCCATGGCCACGTAGCGATCCAGACCAATGGTGTCCAGATAGCGGAACACGCCGCCGCGGAAGGGAGGGAAGCCCAGACCGTAGACCAGTGCGATGTCGGCTTCGGCTGGCGTGGCGACAATGCCCTCTTCCAGACAGAGCACCACCTCGTTGATCATCGGGATCATCATGCGAGCGATGATGGCGTCCTTGTCGAAATCCTGTTTCGGCTTGGCAATGAGGGCCAGCAGCTCGTAGCTGGCGGCGTCGGCCACCTTCTTCGGCTTGCCCTTCTTGTCCTGCTCGTAGGCGTAGAAGCCCTTGCCGTTCTTCTGACCGAAGCGGTTGACCTCGTACATCACGTCGATGGCGGTGCGACCTTCCTTGCTCATGCGTGCCGGGAAACCCTGTGCCATCACGTCGCCGGCATGGTGACCGGTGTCGATGCCAACCACGTCCAGCAGGTAGGCGGGGCCCATGGGCCAACCGAACTCCTTCTCCATCACCTTGTCGACGGCCGCGAAGTCAGCACCATCGGCGACCAGCTTGTTGAAGCCGAAGAAGTAGGGGAACAGCACCCGGTTGACGAAGAAGCCCGGGCAGTCGTTGACCACCACCGGGGACTTGCCCATGGCGGCGGCATAGGCCACCACGCGGTTGATGGTTTCATCGGAGGTCTGCTCGCCGCGGATGATCTCCACCAGTGGCATGCGGTGCACCGGGTTGAAGAAGTGCATGCCGCAGAAGTTCTGCGGGCGCTTCAGACCCTTGGCCAGCAGGGAGATGGGGATGGTGGAGGTGTTGCTGGCGAGCACGGCGTCTTCGCCGATGATCCCTTCCACTTCGCCCAGTACGGCGGCTTTCACTTTCGGGTTCTCGACCACGGCTTCGACCACTACGTCCACGCCTTTGACGTTGTCATAGCTGAGGGTCGGGGTAATGGCAGAGAGCACCTGGCCCATCTTGATGCCGTCGATGCGGCCCTTTTCGAGCTGGCCGTTGAGCAGCTTGGTGGCTTCGCCCATGCCAAGTGCCAGCGCCTTCTCGTTGATATCCTTCATCACCGCCGGAATGCCCTTGCTGGCAGACTGGTAGGCGATGCCGCCACCCATGATGCCGGCACCCAGTACGGCGGCGTGACCAGTGGCCTTAGCTGCCTGCTTGGCCGCCTTCTTGGCCAGCGCCTTGATGTGCTGATCATTCAGGAAGATGCCGACCAGCGCCTTGGCCACGTCGGTTTTGGCCAGCTTGATAAAGCCCTGAGCCTCGACGGCCAGCGCCTCGTCACGGCCCATGCCTGCGGCGGCCTCGACAGTTTTCACCGCAGTCATCGGTGCCGGATAGTGTTTGCCCGCCACAGCGGCAACCATGCCGGCGGCGGTGGTGAAGCTCATCATGGCTTCCAGTTTGGAGAGGCGCAGCGGCGCTTTCTTGGCGGCGCGGCGGCTCTGCCAGTCCAGCTTGCCCGCGATGGCGTCCTTAATCATCTGCAGCGCAGCGCTCTGCAGCGCGTCGGGGGCGACCACGGCATCTATGGCGCCCACCTTGAGGGCGTCATCGGCACGGTAATCCTTGCCGGTGGTGATCCACTCCAGCGCGTTGTCGGCGCCGATCACTCGCGGCAGGCGGACAGTGCCGCCAAAGCCCGGCATGATGCCGAGTTTGGTCTCGGGCAGGCCAATCTTGGCGCTGGTGTCAGCCAGACGGAAGTCTGTTGAGAGAATGGTCTCGCAGCCGCCGCCCAGAGCGTGTCCCTTAATGGCGGAAAGGGTCGGGACCGGCAAATCTTCGATGGCATTGAAGATGTCGTTGGCCTTTTTCAGCCAGCCGAGCAGATCTTCTTGCGGCAGATCGAACAGTTCCAGGAATTCGGTAATGTCGGCACCGACGATAAAGGCGTCTTTGCCGGAAGTGAGGATCAGACCTTTTAGTTCACGTTCTTGTTGTAATGCGGCGATCGCTTCGCTCAGGGAGAGCAGGGTAGCGCGATCCAGCTTGTTGACTGAACCCGGGGCATCAAACCTCAGCTCGGCGATGCCGTTTTCGAGGTAGCTGACCGACAGGGTTTCGCCTTGGTAGATCATGAGAGTGTCTCCTTGTTCCCACTCAGTGGGGAGTGGTGCTCCTTAATCCCCAGCAGGGGGCGAGGCTCACTATTGATCCAAAAGGAGACATTTTCAACACCTATTTAAAACATTTGTTTAACAGATCTCGAGTAAAAGCTCTTCATCACAAAACGGGCGAAAGAGAGGCGCCTTGCGGCGCCTCCGATAGATGTGAGTTTGTTATCAACTGGCCAGTTCAGGCCGGTTGCGATACTGGTTAAGCACCTCGGGATCGGCGAGGGCATGAGTATTGTTGACGGGCCGATTGTGCACCACTTCCCGCACCGCCAGTTCGACGATCTTGCCGGACTTGGTGCGGGGGATGGCATCCACCTGCAGGATGCGGGCGGGCACGTGGCGGGCGGTGCAGTGCTGTTTTATCTGCTGGCGGATCCGTTCGCGCAGCGGCTCGTCCAGCTTGCAGCCCGCCTTGAGCTTGACGAACAGCACCACCCGTTCGTCCTGCTGCCACTGCTGGCCGATGACAATGCTCTCCTCCACCTCGTCCAGCTGCTCGACATAGCGGTAAATCTCGCTGGTGCCGATGCGCACGCCGCCCGGGTTGAGGGTGGCGTCGGAGCGGCCATAGAACAGAATGCCGCCGGTCGGGGTCAGCTCGATCCAGTCGCCGTGACACCAGATGTTGTCGAACCGTTCGAAGTAGGCGGCGTGGTATTTGTCGCCATTTTCGTCGCCCCAGAAGTAGATGGGCTGAGCCGGGAACGGCTTGGTGCAGACCAGCTCGCCCTTCTCCCCCTGCACCGGCTGACCCGCTTCGTTGAATACCTGCACCGCGAGACCGAGGCCGCGCCCCTGACTCTCACCGCGATAGACGGGGCTGAGCGGGTTGCCGATGACGAAGCAGGAGCAGATATCGGTGCCACCTGAGATGGAGCTGAGCTGCACATCCTGCTTTATCTGCTGGTAGACGTAGTCGAATCCCTCCGGGGAGAGCACGGAGCCGGTGCTGCAGATGAGGCGCAAGGCAGACAGGTCGTGGCTCTTGATGGGGGCATAACCTTGCTTGTGCAACGCATCGAGATACTTGGCCGAGGTGCCGAACAAGCTGACCTGCTCGTCGCGGGCCAGATCCCACAGCACGTTGCCGTCCGGATAAAATGGCGAGCCGTCATAGAGCACCAGGGTGGCGCCGGAGGCGAGGGAGCTCACCAGCCAGTTCCACATCATCCAGCCACAGGTGGTGAAGTAGAAAATCCGCTCCCCCGGTTTGATGTCGCAGTGCAGCTGGTGCTCTTTCAGGTGTTGCAGCAGGGTGCCGCCAATACCGTGCACGATGCACTTGGGTTTGCCGGTGGTGCCGGAGGAGTAGAGGATATAGAGCGGATCGTTGAAAGCCATCGGCTCGAAGGTGAGCTGGGCATCGTGTTGGCTCGCCAGCAGTTGCTGCCAGTCGTGACCAAGCTGCAGCGGGTTGCCGAGCAGGGGGATCATCACCGTCTGCTCTATGCTGCCTAACTGGCTCACCACGCTGGCGACCTTCTGTTGAATGTCGATAGCCTTGCCGTTGTAGCGATAGCCATCCACCGCAAACAGCACTCGTGGTCGGGTCTGGCCGAAGCGCTCTACCACGCTGGCTTCGCCAAAGTCGGGGCTGGTGGAGGTCCAGATTGCCCCCAGACTGGTGGTTGCCAGCATGGCAACCACGGTTTCCGGAATATTGGGCAGATAGGCGGCGACCACATCGCCACGACCAATCCCCTGATGACGCAGCCACTGCGCCAGCCGGGCAACCTGATCACTCAGTTCACCCCAGCTAAGAGTACGGCTTGGACTTCCTTCGATACGGGAGATGATGGCCGGGCTCTCGTCCTGACGGCGCAGCAGGTTTTCGGCGAAGTTGAGGCTGCTGTCGGGGAACCAGCGGGTGCGCTGCATATCCTGACGGTTCTCCGCCACTATGTTGCCGAGCTCGCCCTTGACGCCGCAGTGCTGCCATACCAGCGGCCAGAAACGGGTGGTCTTCTCCACCGACCATTGATAAAGCTGCGGGTAGTTCTGCAACTGCAAGCCGTGGAAACGGTTCACCTCCGCCATAAAACGGTAGAGGTTGGATTGCTGCATCCCGAGCGGATCCGGTTGCCACAGGCAGAGGTTGTCCATGAGTAATCCCTGACTTCATGTATCTACCGGCAGTGTATTGAATTGTTTTTGATTTGTTAATGATTGGTTTTCTGTTGATAACAAACACGTTTGTAACGTATGCGTTACCTCACGAAGCGGCAGCTTGACGGGTCGAGCCGCCAAGCGCTTGATGTTATGCTGCAATCACATTCACCTCGGAGCAGGACGCCATGAGCAGCTACAGCCAACTTTTTGCCCAGCACCTCGATACCTTGCAGCAGCGCACCCGCGACATTCTGCAACAACAGGGGCTCAGCGGACTGGCCATCCACTCCGGCCAGACCCACCGCATCTTCCTCGATGATCAGGATTACCCGTTCAAGGTAAACCCCCACTTCAAGGCCTGGTTGCCGGTGCTGGACAATCCCCACTGCTGGCTGCTGGTGGACGGGGTGAACAAACCAATCCTGCTGTTCTACCGCCCGGTGGATTTCTGGCACAAAGTAGCGGATCTGCCCAATGCCTTCTGGGTCGAGTTCTTCGATATCCGTTTCCTGACCCGGCCGGAACAGGTGGCCGACCATCTACCTGCCAACAAGCAGGAGTGGGCCTATTTGGGCGGTCATCTGGAAGTGGCTGAACTGCTGGGGCTGACCCAGCCCAATCCGGAGGCGGTGCTCAACTACCTGCACTATCACCGCGCCTACAAGACACCTTACGAGCTGGAGTGTCTGCGCGAGGCGAACCGGATTGGGGTACGCGGCCATATCGCCGCCAAGGACTCCTTTATGGCGGGGGCGAGCGAGTTCGAGATTAATCTGGCCTACATGAAGGCGGTCGGGCAGGGGGCCAATGAGGCGCCCTACGGCAATATCGTCGCCATCAACCGCAACGCGGCCATCCTTCACTACACCCATTTGTCTGCCTTGCGGGTGCCCGATGCGGAGCGCCACTCCTTCCTGATCGATGCCGGCGTCGATTTTCATGGTTATGCCTCCGACATCACCCGTACCTGGGCGTGGCGGCGTGGTGAGTTTGCCGATCTGATTGCAGCCCTCGACGAGCAGCAGCAGGAGATCATCAAGGAGATCAAACCGGGTCGCCGCTACAGCGAGCTGCATCTGCAGATGCACCACAAGCTGGCGCGCCTGCTGCAAGCGACCGAGCTGGTGGATATGTCGGTAGACGAGATGATCAACACCGGGGTGACCAATGTCTTCTTCCCCCACGGCCTCGGCCACTTCCTCGGTTTGCAGGTGCACGATGCGGGTGGTTTCATGCAGGATGAGCGCGGCACCCATCTGGCGGCGCCCGAGCTGTTCCCCTATCTGCGCTGCACCCGGGTGATGGAGGTGGGTCAGGTGTTCACCATCGAGCCGGGGCTCTACTTCATCGACAGTTTGCTGGAGCCGCTGCGTCAGGGCGAACAGGGCAAGCGGGTCAACTGGAACAAGGTGGAAGCGCTGCGTCCGTTCGGCGGCATCCGCATCGAAGACAACGTGGTGCTGCACGCCAACGGGGTGGAGAACATGACCAGACAAGCAGGACTCTGATGGCTGCTGCGTACTCCATTCCGGCTGCCCCGCTGGAGTTGACCGAAGAGATAAAGAAGAGCCGCTTCATTACCCTGATCGCCCACACCCCGACCGTCGAGGCGGCCAAGGGGTGGGTCAACGAGATCAAACGCCAACATCCGGCCGCGCGCCATCACTGCTGGGCGTTTGTGGCGGGTGCGCCGCAAGATAGTCAGGTTTATGGCTTCAGCGATGACGGCGAACCTTCCGGTACTGCGGGCAAGCCGATCCTGGCCCAGTTGATGGGCTCGGGGCTCGGTGAAATCTGCGCCGTGGTAGTGCGTTACTACGGCGGCATCCAGCTTGGCACCGGTGGACTGGTCAAAGCCTATGGGGGCGGCGTCGGTGCCGCCCTCAAGCAACTGCCCACCCTGCTCAAGGTGCCACTCACTCCCTCTCTCATTCACTGCGATTACGGTGACATGGGGACGGTCGAGTCGCTGGTCAGCAGCCATAATGGCGAATTGCTGGCGGCGGATTACGGTCAGCAGGTCACCTTGCAGGTGGCGTGGGAGTCCTCGGTTTGGGCTCAGGTGGACCGTGAATTGACCGACCGGACTCATGGGCGGGTATCCCTCAGCCCCTTAGATGGCTAGAATCCATCGCTCTTTAATTGGGGAAAGGGAGCTGTAATGCACATTCTGAGCATTATTCGCATTGTTGGCCTGCTGGTTGCGCTGTTCAGCTCGACCATGCTGTTGCCTGCACTGGTGGCTTTTGGCTATCGGGATGGTGGTGGTGCCGAGTTCGTCAGCTCTTTTCTGATTGCCCTGCTGCTCGGCGTGGTGCTCTGGTTTCCCAATCGCTATCACAAGAAGGAGATGCGCTCGAAAGAGGGCTTTCTGATTGTGGTGCTGTTCTGGACCGTGCTGGGCAGTGTGGGGGCTGTGCCCTTCATCATGAGCGATGTGCCGGATATGTCGGTCTCGGAGGCTTTCTTCGAATCTTTCTCCGGCCTGACCACCACTGGCGCAACGGTACTGACCGGGCTCGATAATCTGCCCAAGGCGTTTCTGTTCTATCGCCAGCTGCTGCAGTGGCTGGGGGGGATGGGGATCATCGTACTGGCAGTGGCCATTCTGCCACTGCTGGGGATCGGGGGTATGCAGCTCTATCGTGCCGAGATCCCGGGGCCGGTGAAGGATACCAAGGTGACGCCGCGCATCGCCGAAACGGCCAAGGCGCTCTGGTTCATCTATCTGCTGCTGACTGCGCTCTGTGCCTTGGCATACTGGCTCGCCGGAATGACGTTGTTCGATGCGGTTTGCCATTCGTTCTCGACGCTGTCGGTCGGTGGCTTCTCCACCCACGATGCCAGCATCGGTTTCTTCAACAGTCCGGTCATCAACCTGATTACCGTGGTGTTCCTGTTGCTGGCCAGCGTGAACTTTGCGCTCCACTTTACCGTCTTCTCCCACCGCCCGGTGCGGCTCGGGCGCTACCTTTACGATTCTGAACTCAAGGTGTTCCTGGCTATCCAGGCAACCTTGGTGATGATCTGCTTTGTCGCCTTGCTGACCCACGGACACTACGCCACCTGGCAAGAGGCGCTCAACCACGGGTTGTTTCAGGCGGTCTCTCTGGGTACCACCACCGGCTACAGCACCACTACCTATGCCGACTGGCCCTCGTTCCTGCCCATGCTGCTGATGTTTTCCGCCTTTATCGGCTGTTGTGCGGGCAGTACCGGCGGTGGCATCAAGGTGATGCGTTTTATGATCCTGTTCATGCAGGGGATGCGCGAGTTGAAGCGGCTGGTTCACCCCAGAGCCATCTATACCTTGAAGCTGGGGAATCGGGCGGTGCCCGAGCGCATCGTCGAGGCGGTGTGGGGCTACTTCGCCACCTATATTATTCTCTTCTTTATGTTCATGTTGCTTTTGCTGATGACGGGACTGAACGAAGTGACCGCATTCACCGCTGTGGCTGCGGCTTTCACCAACGTAGGCCCGGGTTTGGGAGAGGTATCAGCCAACTTCGGCAATATCTCGCCGGCGGCCCAGTGGGTACTGGTGTTGGCTATGTTGTTTGGTCGATTGGAAATTTTTACGCTTCTGGTACTGTTTACTCCTGCATTCTGGCGTAGTTGAGGTTGTTATGGACAAGATTCTGGTGCTTTATTCCTCTCGGGATGGCCAAACCCGCAAAATAGTCGATGTCATGCTGGAGCAGATGCCGGGATGCGAAGTGGTGATGCATGACCTGCATACCTTGCCGATGTGCAACCTCAGCAAGTATGCCAAGGTCTTGATCGGCGCCTCCATTCGTTATGGCAACTTCCACCCCAGCTTGTTCAGCTTTATTCACGCTCATCAGGAGCAGCTGGAGGTGGCCAATGCGGCCTTCTTCTGTGTCAACCTGACGGCCCGCAAGCCAGAGAAGCAGACGCCGCAAACCAATGCTTATATGAAGAAGTTCCTGCGCCTCTCCCCCTGGAAGCCGAAAACCCTGGGGGTGTTTGCCGGTGCGCTGCAATATTCCCGCTATAACTGGTGGCAGACGCGCATCATCCAGCTGATCATGAAGATTACCGGTGGCAGTACAGACACCAGTAAGGACATTGAATTTACCGATTGGGAAAAGGTGCGCAGCTTTGCACGCGAATTCTGGTCAAAAAGGTAGCTGTGTGATGTGAATTAAGGTTTTTTTGCCCGAAACAGCCCCGCCGATGCGGGGCTTTTGTTTAATAAAACAACGGTTAAACCTGAAAGTTGTAAAAAATGCCATTTTTTGCAGTTTTCCTCTTGTCATCCCGGCGCGGCTCCCTATAATGCGCCCCTACCAGCACGGCGGAACACGCCGGACTGATGAGCCAGCTTC
>NZ_JAAKXB010000021.1:0-57680 GCF_029479985.1 Aeromonas sp. A600620
GCCGGGTTGCCCGCCTGGTCGGTCACGTCCGCCTTGACGGTGAACTTGCCATCCGCCAGGCCGCTGGCCCCCAGGTCTACGGTGGTGCTGAACTTGCCGCCGGTCACGGTCGCGGTGAAGGTCACTGACTTGCCGTTCACGTCGGTCACGGTCAGGGTGACCTTCTGACCATCTTCCACGTTGCTGGTCGTGCCCTTGAGCTCGACCGCCTTGGCTTCCGCCACCGACAGGTTGCCATCGCCAATCGCCGCCAGGTCGATGCTCGGCAGGTCAGTATCCACTTCATAACCTTCGCTGTCGGTCGCGGTGGCGCTGTTGCCCGCCACGTCGGTGCTGGTCACACTGGCATCGATGGTGCGGTCGCCATCGGCCGCCAGATCGCTGCCCGCCACCAGGATGATGAAGCGGCCATCGGCAGCCACCTTGCCGGTGTATTCGGTGTTGTTGACGGTCAGGGTGACGGTGTCCCCTACCTTGAACTCGCCCGTCACGGTGCCGCTGACCGGGATCTGCTGACCCGCTTCAGCGGCGTTGATGACGTCGTCGGCGGTGATGTCGGCATCCAGGGTGATGGCCAGGTCAGGGGCCTTGCTATCAACACTGCCATCGTCGGTAGCGGTACCTGTGTTGCCAGACGGATCGGTGATGCTGGCCGTCACCTTATAGCTGCCTTCCGCCAGCGGAGTAGTGACATCTACGCTGTAACCACCACCCGGTTGCACGATGGCGGTCAACGTTTGTTGAGTGCCATTGGCATCGGTCACGACCAGAGTGACCGTGCTGCCAGCAGGTGCATCCGTAGTGCCCGTAATGGTCGGGGTGGTGTCATTGGTATTGTCAGGTGCATCAACAGTAATCACCGGAGCGGTTACATCCACACTGCCATCATCGGTCGCGGTGCCGGTGTTGCCGGCCGGATCGGTCACGGAAGCCGTCACCTGATAGCCCCCTTCGGCCAGCGGTGTGGCGACATCCACGGTGAAGGTGCCATTAGGTGTGACAATAGTGGTCAGGGTCTGCTGATTGCCGTTGGCATCGGTCACCACCAGGGTCACCGTGCTGCCAGCAGGCGCATCCGTGGTTCCGGTCAGGGTCGGAGTGGTGTCATTGGTATTGTCTGGCGCTACCACGGAGATGGTTGGAGGCGTAAGGTCAAATACCTCATCTTCTCCTGCAGCATCCAGCGGTGGCTCGCCATTGGTGTTGTAGGTGGTATCGAAGGTCGCTTCGGCAATGGTTGCGGAGCCGGTACGGTCGATGGTGACAAAACCGCCGTTGCCACTGGCTCCGGCGACACCACCAACCCCGCCACCACCGGCAGCAGGTGCACCGCCTGCTGCAGAGGCTTCAAAGGCCTGGGTCGGGTCAGCGCCACCCAAAATGGCTTCTTGCAGGGCACTGATATCATCGGGTGTGCCTGCGGCACTGTTTTGCGCCAGCTGGGGAGCATCTTCCTCTTCGGCAGGCTCACTCTGCTCGCTGGCAGGTTGCACATTGAAAGACTGTCCGCCGCCCATGAAACTGGCGCCATCCGGCGACATGATCACCGCCCCTTTCGGCAGCACATCCCCTTCCACCAGCAACTTGCGGCTACCATCTGCAGCCACCTGATAAACTTGACCTTTGAGCTGGGTGACGGTTACGCCCTGTTCCAGAGTAACGGAATTGGTAATCATGTTCTCTCCTGAATCCTGATTTGCATGCAAAAAGCCACAGCCTACTCTGCACAGAGAGAGAGCAAATAACCAGTTCGAAAATTCGAAAGAATAGACTGATTTGAGGCTGGACCGTTCAGCCAGACAGAAGGGTGATGAGGGGATTACCGAAAAGTAAAAACTAAAATTATCAATACATTACATTATAATGACAGGAGCATGACAAGCCATGCTCCTGTCAGAATTAACCCTATGCACCGGCCCAGAGGATGATGGCCAGCAGTTGCGGCGAGATGATCCGCAAGAACATCACCAGCGGGTAGACAGTGGCATAGGAGAGCGCACTGGCACCACTGGTCGGGTGCATGGCGTTGGCAAAGGCCAATGCGGGAGGATCCGTCATGGAGCCAGCCAGCAAGCCACAGAGGGTGAGATAGTTCATCTTGCCATAGAGACGCGCCAGCACCCCGACCACCAGCAAGGGGATCAGGGTAATCGCTGCCCCATATAGCATCCAGGAGGGGCCATCACCGTTGATCAGGGTATCAACAAAGCCGGCCCCTGACTTGAAGCCGACCACCGCCAGAAACAGCACTATGCCAATTTCTCTCAGCGCGAGGTTGGCGCTGGGGGGCATGAACCAGTAGAGCTTGCCGATGCTGCCGATCCGCGACAGGATCAGCGCCACCACCAGCGGCCCCCCCGCCAGACCCAATTTGAGAGCGGCCGGGAATCCGGGCAGGTAGAAGGGGATGGAGCCGAGCAATACGCCGAGACCGATCCCGATAAATACCGGCAACATCTGCACCTGCTGCAGTTTTTGCTGTACGTTGCCGACCACATTGGTGACAGCTTCGATGGCATCGAGGCGCCCCACCAGGTTGAGAATATCGCCAAACTGCAGGCTGGTCTGACTGGTCGGCACCAGTTCGATACCGGCACGGTTGAGACGGGAGATCACCACGTCATAGCGTTGTTTGATATCCAGATCGCGGATCTTCTTGCCAAGAACCTGCTCGTTGGTCACCACTACTCGCTCGACGCGCAGATCTGTGCCCCGAGTCGAGAGCGAGGTCTCCACCTCCTCCCCCAACACCAACAACACCTTGTGCAGCGCGTGACGCTCACCCACCAGGTGCAGCAAGTCACCCAGTTCGATACGGGATTCCGGCCGTGGCACCATCAGCTCGTCGCCCCGTTTGAGCCGTGAACAGATGACATCAGACTCGTCGAGACTCGGGATCTCGCTCAGCATCAGGCCGTGCATGTTGGGATTGCGCACCGCGATGTTGATGGTCTGCAAGCTCTCCTTGGTTTTACCGGTTTGTAGCTCGAACTGGGCGGCTTCATCGTCGATCTTGATGCGAAAGAAGACCCTGACCAGCCACATGGTGAGCAAAATGCCACAGATACCAAACGGATAGGCAACCGCATACCCCATCCCCATCAGGCCGGTAGAACCGGGCGCGGCGCCCAGCTCGGCCAGGATCTGCTGGCCCGCACCGAGGGATGGCGTATTGGTGACGGCACCGGAGAAGACCCCCAGAATGACCGGCAACGGCACATCGAAAAATTGATGCAAGCCAGCGGCCACCACGCAGCCAAGGATGACCAGCAAGGCGGCAAAGGCGTTGAGTTTGAGACCCGAACTGCGCAATGACGAGAAGAAACCCGGCCCGACCTGGATGCCGATGGTATAGACAAACAGGATCAGGCCAAATTCTTGAATAAAGTGAAGCGTTTGTGCATCCAGCGCGAGATCGGAGGCACCTGCAAAGTGACCCACAATGATGCCGCCGAACAGCACCCCCCCTATTCCTAACCCAACGCCATAGACTCGCCAGTTTCCCAGCCAGAGTCCCAGCACTGCCACCAGCGACAACATGCTGATGGAAAGCGCGATTTCACTCATTTCGTGCATCCTTTGCGAATTGAACTGGCCCTAGCTTGTCAGCAAACGCTGATGCCAACTGTGTGATACCGCACGAATTTATCCTTTTACGCGCTAAAAATACCAATTAAGGGCTAGTTGCAAGACGTTAGGCGACGTAGCCGTAAATGGCCATAAAGTGACAAACGCTGCCACCCAGCACAAAGAGATGCCAGATGGCGTGGTTATAGGGGATCTGCTTGGCCACATAGAAGATGACCCCGAGGCTGTAGATAAGGCCGCCAAGCCCGAGCAGCAGCAGCCCCTCACCGGCCAGATGGATATAGAGCTGGTAGATGACCACCAGCGACAGCCAGCCCAACATCAGGTAGGTAAAGAGCGACAACTTCTTGAAGCGGTTGATAAACACCAGCTTGAACACCACGCCAGCCAGCGCCAGGGCCCAGATCACCACCATCAACCCCTTCGCCAACGGCGTATCGAGCGCCACCAGCAGAAAGGGGGTATAAGTACCAGCGATCAGCAGATAGATGGCACAGTGATCAAACACCTTGCACCAGCGTCTGGCCCGCCCTTCCGCCATGCTGTGGTAAAGGGTCGAGGCGAGATAGAGCAGCACCAGACTGCCACCATAAAGGCTGTAACTCACCAGCGCCTGCGTACCCTGTCCCCATCCCTTGATGAGCAACAGCACCAGCCCGACAATCCCCAGCAACAATCCCGCACCGTGACTCAGCCGGTTTGCCAGCTCCTCCCGGGGGGAGTAATCCATCACACCACTCATAACATCGACTCCACAATAACTGTGGCTCACTCTACCCAGCGCCATTTCGGAGTACAAGTGTTCGCTTAAAAAATGGAGTGGCTGTCACCCGCCCCCCTTTGGTGTATGCTCTGCCGCCGATGCCCGACAGAAGCGGCATAGACACCAACACCGGTGACCTGGTCTGGAGAACCTGATGACGTTGACTGAGCTGTTTACACAAGCGGATCCCGCCTTTGGCGAGGCGATGAACACCTTGCTGGAGAGCTTCCACCACTCCGACGACAGTCAGGCTATCTACCAGCGCGACCAGTTCACCCACCAGCTCGCTCAATCCCGAATGCCTGCGGTCGGTCTCTCCATCGATGAGTATCTGGCGCGGCTGGCCACCCTGGTACCCGGCGCATCCCATCTCACCTCGCCACGCTACATGGGTCATATGACAGCACCATTGCCGGCCTTCACTGCCGAGCTGTCGCGCCTGCTGGTGATGCTCAACCAGAATCCGATGAAGATGGAGTCCTCCCGACTGCTCAGCTTTCTGGAGCGGGAGGTGCTGGCCAAGCTGCACCGCCTCATCTATGGCAGGGACGATGCTTTCTACGGCGAGCAGATGCATGCCAAGGATGCCGCCCTCGGCGTCATGACCAGCGGCGGCACCATCGCCAACGTCACGGCGCTGTGGCTAGCCCGCAACCGTGCCTGCGGCGACAACCTGTTCGCCCTCTATGAGCAGGGCTATCGCGGCGCCGTCATTCTGGGCTCCCGGCTGATGCACTACTCCTTCGACAAGGGGATGGATCTGTTGGGACTGGGCGCCCGCAGCGTCTGGCGCCTCGAGACCGACGAACAGAACCGGCTCAGTCTGGCCGCGCTGGAGCAGGCGCTGATCCAGAGCAAAGAGCAAAAATTGAAAGTACTGGCGCTGGTCGGCGTGGCGGGCAGCACAGACTTTGGCTCCATCGATCCCCTGCCGGAGCTGGCGGCCATCGCCGAACGCGAGCAGATCCACTTCCACGTGGATGCTGCCTGGGGTGGCCCGACCCTCTTCTCCCCCCGCTATCAAACCCTGCTGGCCGGGATCGAGCGAGCCGATACCGTCACCCTGGATGGCCACAAACAACTGCTGGTGCCGCTCGGTACCGGCATGCTGCTTTGCCGCCAGCCAGACCTGATGATGGCGGTCAAGCGGGAGGCCCCTTACGCCATCCGTGCCACCTCGTTCGATCAGGGTCGCTTTACCCTGGAGGGCACCCGCCCGGCCAACGCCCTCTATCTGGATGCCGCCTTCCAGCTGTTCGGCCAGCAGGGCTATGCCGACCTGCTCGAGGCCAACTACGACCGAGCCAGACTGATGGCCGAGCTTATCACCAGCAATCCGGCCTTCGAGTTGATGTCTGCTCCGGTGATGAACCTGCTCTCCTACCGCTGCATCCCGCCCCATCTACAGGGCAAGCTGCTGGACGAGACGGCCAACGAACAGATCAATGCCTTCAACGTGGCGCTGCAAAAAGCCCAGCGCGCCGAAGGGCACAGCTTTGTCTCCCGTACCCAGCGGGCGGTGGTACGCTACGGTGCCCAACCGCTCACCCTGCTGCGCGCCGTGCTGCTCAACCCGCTTATCGAAGAGCGCCATATCCGCGACCTGCTGGCCGATCAGCAGCGACTGGGGATATCCATTGCTCGCCAACTGTTTGGCGACAGCGCGGAACCGGCGTAAAAATGAGCGGTCTTATTCATTTGCCGTTGTCTGCTGTACAGGTAGACTGGGCGAAATTTGCAGGCCATCTTTGAGGACTAGGCGCCAACAATGAAGCAATTTATTGAATTTATTCCACTTATCGTTTTCTTTGCGGTCTACAAGTTCTACGACATCTATATGGCCACCGGCGCACTGGTGGTGGTCACCGGTCTGCAGCTCGCCTATAGCTGGATCCGCTATCGCAAAGTCGAGAAGATGCAGCTATTCACCTTCCTGCTGGTTGGCTTCTTCGGCGGCCTCACTGTCTTCTTCCACGATGACACCTTTATCAAGTGGAAAGTGACCGTCATCAACGTGCTGTTCGCACTGGGCCTGCTCATCAGCCGCTACGGCTTTGGCAAGAATCTGATCAAACAGATGTTGGCCAAGGAGCTGCAAGCCCCCGATGCAGTCTGGGACAAGGTCAATCTCGGCTGGGTCGGCTTCTTTACCGTCTGTGGCCTGCTCAACCTCTACGTGGCGTTCAACCTGCCGCAAGAGATGTGGGTCAACTTCAAGGTATTCGGCCTGCTGGGGATGACGCTGGTCTTTACCCTGCTGAGCGGCGTCTATCTCTATCGCCATATCCCTGCCGAGCAGTTGTCCCAGCAAAAAGACGAACCCAAAAAGTAACCCTCATCAGAAAAGGATTGTCTCATGTGGTATCTCATCTACTCCGAAGATGTCCCCGATAGCCTGCCACTGCGCAAGCAAGTTCGCCCTGCCCATCTGGCTCGCCTGCAAGCCCTGCAGGATGAAGGGCGCCTGCTGACCGCCGGCCCCAACCCGGCTATCGATGCAGAGGATCCGGCCGATGCAGGCTTTACCGGCAGCACCGTCATCGCCGAGTTTGCCTCGCTGGCTGACGCCAAAGACTGGGCCGATGCCGATCCCTATGTTGTAGCTGGCGTCTATGCCAAAGTGACCATCAAGCCGTTCAAGAAAGTCTTTTAAAACTGCGTCAAATACAAAGAGGCCGGAACGGATGTACAACCCGCTCCGGCCTCTTTTTATTGCGCGATGCTCAGCGCACCAACAAGGTCACGCTCTGGCGACAAACCAGGGATTGAGGATATCGGGCTTGTTGTAGGCAAGGGGTGAGCCATCGAGCTGGGTGACGCTGCCACCCGCCCCCTCCAGCACCGCCTGTGCAGCGCCGGTATCCCACTCGCAGGTAGGTGCGAGGCGCGGATAGAGCTCGGCGCCCCCCTCGGCAATGATGCAGAACTTCAGCGAACTGCCCATGGAAACCAGCTCGATCTCGCCAAAAGGAGCCAAGAAATCGAGGGTTTCCTGCGACAGGTGGTTGCGACTGCCCACCACTCGCCACGCCTCGCCTTCACGATGAGGCCGGGTCTGGATAGGCTCGCGCTTGCCATCGGCGATGCGCCAGGCACCGAGACCCTTTCCGCCATACCAGAGCTTGTCCAGCACAGGGGCATAGACCAGCCCCCAGCGCGGCGCCCCCCCTTCAATCAGCGCGATATTGACGGTGAACTCGCCGTTGCGGGAGACAAACTCCTTGGTGCCGTCGAGGGGATCCACCAGCCAGTAGCGGGACCAGCCGTGGCGTGCAGCCATCACCTCGGGCCCTGACTCCTCCGACAATACGGGAATATCCGGAGTCAGCCGCGCCAACCCCTGAACGATCACCTCATGAGCACCCTTGTCGGCCGCGGTCAGCGGACTCTCGTCGCTCTTGTACTCCACCGCGAAGGGCTGGCTGTAGATAGCCATGATGGCCGCTCCCGCCGCGCGAGCGACAGGTTCAAGTTCGGTGATATCGGGGTGGTACATAACAGGCTCGATCAGTGAGTGAGAAACCCAGTCTATCGCGTTTGTCATCAACCGCTTATAGCTGATTGCACTGGATTATATTGCCCCTGCTTCTCCTGCCCCTTGCTGCCATCGGCTGGTACCAACAGCACTTCGATACCGGCATTGCGCAGGCCGGAAAGGATATCGGCAGGCACGGCATCGTCGGTGATCAGGGTGTGAATACGCAAGGTATCGATGATCTTGTGCAGACTGCGCCGGCCAAACTTGGTGGAGTCGGTGACCACCACAATCCGCTCGGCCACCTGACACATGCAGCGGTTAAGGCGCGCCTCGTCCTCATGATGGGTGCTGACGCCGCGCTCCAGATCGATGCCATCCACCCCGAGAAACAGCATGTCAAAGTGGTAGTTTTGCAGGGACTGCTCCGCTTGCGCACCGTAGAAGGAGAGCGACTTGCGGCGCAGATGTCCGCCCGTCATCAGCAGCTCCACCCCCTCTGCTTCGAGCAGTTCATTCGCCACATTCATACCGTTGGTCATCACCAGGATCTCCTGATGTCCCTTCAGATGACGCGCCACCTCCAGTGTTGTCGTCCCCGAATCGAGGATAAGGCGACAACCGGAGGGCACCAGGGTCGCCGCCAGCGCACCTATCCGCTGTTTCACCGGGGTATTGAGCACACTCTTGTCGGCAATAGTGCGCTCCGGCACCGTCTGGCCAGGCTCGCACAGCAGGGCGCCGCCATAAGCGCGCACGGCCACCCCCTGCTTCTCCAGAAAGGCCAGATCGTTGCGGATGGTCACGGTAGAGACCTGATAGTGACTCGCCAGCTCGTTGACCTGAACGCTGCCATTGCTGCGCAGCTGCTGAATAATCCGCTCCCGCCGCTCGCTGGTTCCGAGCGCACCTTTTTCGCTTGTTTGCATAGTTCTTCTGCCGGAATGCTGTAGTGAAAGATCGCTTTCACTTCGTTACGTTTGCATATTAACGCTCAGCAAAGGTGCCAAATCAAGCCTTCATTACGCTTTACCACTACTCTCCCCATCTTTTTTCATCATTTAAATACTTTCGATGTCTTTCTTTTTGTGATCCCTTTCAAGATCTGATGACTCTTTTGTTTCGTTTTCTTTTGCTCACCACTACCGTAAAGAAAAGAAATCGAAAGAACCTTTCCATACGCAGCAACCAAGGGACATCAAAATGAAATCCATGCTGGCACTAGTCGAAAGACACAAACAGGGAGAACAGACCGGGATCTACGCCGTCTGCTCCGCTCACCCTCTGGTGCTGGAGGCCGCGCTGCGGCTGGCCGCCGAAGGGGATGAGCTGCTGCTGGTCGAGGCCACATCCAATCAGGTGGATCAGTTTGGCGGCTATACCGGCATGACCCCCGCCGACTTTCGCGATCGCCTCTACGAGCTGGCGGCACAGTGTCACTTTCCGGCGCAGCGCCTCATTCTGGGGGGCGACCATCTGGGCCCCAACCGCTGGCAGGGGGAACCGGCCGAGCAAGCCATGGCCCATGCCAGGGATCTCATCGCCAGCTATGTCGCTGCCGGGTTCAAGAAGATCCACCTCGACTGCAGCATGTCCTGTCAGGGCGATCCCGTTCCCCTGACCGATGAGCTGGTCGCAGAGCGAGCCGCACGGCTGGCGCAGATCGCCGAGCAAACCTGTCTGGCCACTTTTGGCGAGAGCGATCTGGTCTATGTGATTGGCACCGAGGTGCCGGTGCCGGGCGGTGCCCATGAAGATCTTGCCGAGTTGGCGGTCACCACGCCGGAGGCGGCGCGCCATACCCTCGAGGCCCATCAAGAGGCTTTCAACAAGGCGGGGCTGGCCCATATCTGGCCGAGGGTGATCGGTCTGGTGGTGCAACCCGGCGTCGAGTTTGACCATACCCGCGTCATCGATTACCGGCCCGAAAAAGCAGCCCCTCTTAGCCGGATGATCGAAGCCTATCCCCACATGGTGTTCGAGGCTCACTCCACCGATTACCAGACTCCTGAGGCCTACCGCCAGCTGGTACGCGACCACTTTGCCATTCTCAAGGTCGGCCCTGCCCTCACCTTCGCCCTGCGCGAAGCGCTGTTTGCCCTTGCCGCCATCGAGGAGGAGCTGGTGGTGGCCAAGGCCTGTTCAGGTCTGCGCAAGGTGATGGAAGAGACCATGCTGGAGCGCCCCGACTTCTGGCGCAGCCACTATCAGGGCAGTGCCAACGAGTGCCGGCTGGCCCGTGGCTACAGCTATTCGGATCGCATTCGCTACTACTGGCCCGATAGCCGGGTCGATGAGTGCTACGCCAGATTGCTGGCCAATCTGGCGGCGGAGCCCATCCCCTTGCCACTGCTGAGCCAGCATCTGCCCCTGCAGTATCGCAAGGTGCGTCAGGGCACGCTCTCGGCCAATCCCCATGACCTCATTCTCGATCAGGTGCAGGAGGTGCTGCGGCACTACGCCAGCGCCTGCACTGCGGCCTCTCGCCGCCATTCCCAGCTCGACCCCGTTGTATAAGGAGTTGCAGACATGATCCTTGGTTATCCAGAAGAGATGTTGCGCAGTGCCAATGGCCTGGCGACTGCCCGTGAAATTCGCCAACAACCCGCCACCTGGCGCGAGACCCTCACAATGGTCGAGGAGTGCCGTCCAGCATTGACCCGTTTTCTGGCCCCCCTGCTCGCCCGGCAAGAGCTGCGCATCATCCTGACCGGGGCTGGCACCTCCGCCTTTGCCGGTCGGGCGCTCGCCCCCTATCTCTCGGCCCACCTGCATGCCCGGGTCGAGGCGATCGCCACCACAGATATCGTCACCGATCCGGCCGAGTATCTGGCCGAAGATTGCCCAACCCTGCTTATCTCCTTTGCCCGCTCCGGCAACAGCCCCGAGAGCGTGGCGGCGGTCGAACTGGCCAGCCAGCTGCTCAGCCACTGCCACCATCTAGTGCTGACCTGCAACGGTGAAGGGGCGCTCTATCGCCGCTGCCAGCAAGATGCCCACTCTCTGGCCCTGCTGATGCCGCCCCAGACCAATGATCGCAGCTTCGCCATGACCAGCAGCCTGACCAGCATGATGCTGAGCTGTCTGGCTCTCTTTCTGCCGGAGCGGTTCAACCGCCAGCGTTGCGAGCAACTGGTCACCACCAGCGACGCCATTCTGGAGCAGGTTGTGCAGCGCGTACCGGCCTGGAACGAGACGTTGCCCGAGCGGGTCATCTATCTTGGCAGCGGCAGTCTGCAAGGGGTGGCGCAGGAGGCGGCACTCAAGTTGCTGGAGCTGACTGCCGGCCGTCTGGTCGCCATGTTCGACTCCCCCACCGGTTTTCGCCACGGCCCGAAATCGGTCGTCAACGAGCAGACGCTCATCGTGCTGCTCATCTCCAACGACCCTTACACCCGGCAATACGATCTGGATCTGCTACGCGAGCTGCGAAGCGATGGCAAGGCCGCCCGGGTGGTCGCCATCGCCGACCAGCCCCATCCCGTCATCGAGGAGGGGGAGCACATCTACCTGCCCCACACCCTGCATGGCGACGATGCCCAGCTCGCCTTCTGCTACCTGCTATATGCCCAGTACTACGCCTTCCATACCTCGCTGGGACTGGGGATCAGCCCGGACAATCCCTGTCCCACCGGTCAGGTCAACCGGGTCGTACAGGGGGTCAATATCTACCCGTTCCACCAAGAAGGAGTGCTGTGATGCCCAATATCGTATTGAGCCGGATCGATGAGCGCCTGATCCACGGTCAGGTCGGTGTCCAGTGGGTCGGCTTTGCCGGTGCCAATCTGGTGCTGGTCGCCAACGACGAAGTGGCAGAGGACCCCATCCAGCAGAACCTGATGGAGATGGTTCTGGCCGAAGGTATTGCGGTGCGGTTCTGGCCGCTCCAGAAGGTGATCGACAACATCCACAAGGCGGCGGATCGCCAGAAGATCCTGCTGGTCTGCAAAAACCCGACCGATTTCAACACCCTGGTTCAGGGAGGTGTCCCCATCTCCCGGATCAACGTCGGCAACATGCATTACGCCGACGGCAAGCGTCAAATCCACAAGACCGTATCCGTGGACGAACAGGACATCACCGCATTTCGCGCCCTACGGGACGCCCATGTCGAGTGCTATGTCCAGGGCGTGCCGACCGAACCGGCACAGGACATTTTCAATTTGCTCTGATTAAGGACAATTGTGATGGAAATCAGTTTGTTACAAGGTCTGCTGCTTGGCATCCTGGCGTTCTTCGCCGGACTCGACCTGTTCAACGGTCTGACCCACTTCCACCGTCCCGTGGTGCTGGGGCCGCTGGTTGGCCTCATCCTCGGCGACCTGCCCACAGGTATTCTGGTGGGCGGTACTCTGGAGCTGGTCTGGATGGGGCTGGCACCGCTGGCGGGGGCGCAACCGCCCAACGTCATTATTGGCACCATAGTCGGCGCCACCTTCGCCATCACCACCGGGGTCAAGCCGGATGTGGCGGTCGGGGTTGCCGTTCCCTTCGCCGTGGCCGTGCAGATGGGGATCACCTTCCTCTTCTCGGTGATGTCGGGGGTCATGTCCCGCTGCGATCGCATGGCCGAAGCGGCTGACGTGCGCGGTATCGAGCGGGTCAACTACCTAGCGCTGCTGGCTCTGGGCACCTTCTACTTCCTCTGTGCCTTCCTGCCTACCTACTTCGGGGCCGAACATGCCAAGGCGGCCATCGACGTGCTGCCCGCCCGACTCATCGACGGCCTCGGCGTTGCTGGCGGCATCATGCCCGCCATCGGTTTTGCCGTGCTGCTCAAGATCATGATGAAGAACGTCTATATCCCCTACTTCATCCTCGGTTTCGTCGCTGCCGCCTGGCTCCAGTTGCCGGTACTGGCCATCGCCGCCGCCGCGCTGGCCATGGCCCTGATCGACTTCATGCGCACCACCACCCCGCAAGCTCGTCCTGTTCAGGAGGAAACCGAAGATGGCATCTAACAACACAGCTGCGCGGATCATCTCCAGCGCCGAACCGCACAATACCCGGCCACAATCCGACGACACCTATGAAGATCAGCAGCTTGGCGCCGAGCTGACCAAGCAGGATATCAACCGCTTTGCCTGGCGCTCCCTGCTGCTGCAGGCCTCCTTCAACTATGAACGGATGCAGGCCTCCGGCTGGCTCTATGGATTGCTGCCGGCACTGCAGAAGATCCACACCAATCCGCGGGATCTCTCTCGGGCCATGAAAGGGCACATGGGCTTCTTCAACACTCACCCCTTCCTGGTCACCTTCGTGATGGGGATCGTGCTGGCGATGGAGCGCTCCAAGCAGAACGTCAACAGCATTCAGAGCACCAAGATCGCAGTCGGCGCACCGCTTGGCGGGATTGGCGATGCCATGTTCTGGCTCACCCTGCTCCCCATCTGTGGTGGCATAGGGGCAGATCTGGCACTGCAAGGCTCCATCATGGGTGCCGTGGTCTTCTTCCTGCTGTTCAACGTGGTCCACTTCGGCCTGCGTTTTGGTCTGGCGCACTACGCCTACCGCATGGGGGTAGCGGCCATTCCGGTCATTAAGGCCAATACCCGCAAGGTGGGCCATGCCGCCTCCATCGTCGGTATGACGGTGATCGGCGCGCTGGTCGCCACCTATGTGCGCCTTGGCACCACGCTGGAAATTACTGCTGGTGATGCAGTCGTCAAACTGCAGGCTGATGTGCTCGACAAGCTGATGCCCGCCTTCCTGCCGCTGCTCTACACCCTAGCGATGTACGCCCTGATCCGCAAAGGCTGGAGCCCGCTGCGCCTCATCGTCATCACGGTGGTACTCGGTATCGTCGGCAAGTTCGCCGGTTTCCTCTAATCCGGAGCCGGCAGTAAGCCGGCCCCCTTTGCAGTAAAGGAACAGACTATGTTGGGCATCATCATTTGTGGTCATGGCGGTTTCGCCAGCGGTCTGGAGCGCGCCATGCTGCAGATCCTCGGCGAACAGGAAGCGGTTATCGCCATCGACTTTCCCGAGAGCTCCACCACCGCCCTGCTGCAGGCACAGTGCGAAGCGGCGCTGGCAGAGGTCGACAAGGGGGATGGCGTGGTCTTCCTGACCGATCTGCTCGGCGGCACCCCGTTTCGGGTCGCCTCAACCCTCTCACTGCACCAGCCAGAGCGGGAGGTTATTACCGGTACCAACCTGCAACTGCTGCTGGAGATGGCGCTGGAGCGCGATGGCCTCAGCGCCCGTGAATTCCGCAGGCAGGCCCTTGATTGCGGCCACCGGGGGCTCACCTCGCTGGCAGATGAGATGAGTAAAGAGCGTCAGACAGATGTCGCTCTCGCCGAGGAGGGCATCTGATGGCCTCACGGATCCGTGCCCGTCGCCTGCTGACCGAACAGGGTTGGCTGGAACATCAGGAGCTGACCCATGAAGGGGGCATCATCACCGCTATCGACCCCATCACTGATGGCGATCCGGCGCGGGATGTCGAGCTGCTGGTGCCAGCGCTGATCGACGGTCATGTCCACGGCGGTGCCGGTGTCGATGTCATGGATAGCGAGGACAATGCCTTGGCAACCTTGTCGATGGCCAAGGCGACAGAAGGGGTCGGCGCTTTTCTTGCCACCACGGTCACCGCCCCACTCCCCGAGATAGAGCAAGCTCTTGCCCGCATTGCCGATGGCGTTGCCCGTGGCATGCCGGGCGCAGAGCTGCTCGGCTGCTATCTGGAAGGGCCCTACTTCACACCGGACAACAAGGGCGCCCACGATCAGGCGCTGTTTCGGGAGCTGGATATTGCCGAGCTGAACCACCTGCAACAGCTGGCGCGCGGCACCCTGAAGGTGGTCGCGCTGGCACCGGAAAAGCCCAACGCCATCGCGTCCATTCACCATCTTGCCGCAAACGGCGTGCGGGTAATGCTGGGCCACTCGGCGGCGGATCACAATACCACCATGGCGGCGCTGGCAGCGGGCGCCTCCGGGCTGGTGCACTGCTTCAATGGCATGCGCGGCCTGCACCACCGCGAACCCGGCATGGTCGGTGCAGGTCTTGTCCATCCCGCAGCTTGGCTGGAGCTGATCGCCGATGGCAATCATCTCCACCCGAGCGTGCTCAAGCTCTGTCACTGCTGCGCCGGCCAGCGCCTGCTCTTGATCACCGATGCGATGCGCGCCGCCGGTATGCCCGACGGTCACTATCTGCTTGGCAACTATCGGGTCGAGATGAAGAACGGCGTGGTACGCACCGAAACCGGCGGTCTGGCGGGCAGCACTCTCACCCTGCTTGGCGCCGTACGCAACATGGTGCAGCTGGCGGATGTGCCGCTCGATGAGGCCATCACAATGGCCTCGCTGGCACCCGCAAAGATGCTCGGCATTGCCGATCGCCTCGGTTCACTGGCAGTTGGCAAACAGGCCAATCTGCTCGCCCTCACCACTGAACTCAATCAACAACACATCTGGGTGGCTGGCCGGGAGATAAATCCGACCAACCTTTCCTCCCTTTTCTCAGGATCTCGCGTCAATCAGGACGCTCAGGAGTCACTATGTATCTGATCTCTTCCCATGAAATGCTCAAAGATGCCCAGCGCCGTGGCTACGCCGTACCGGCTTTCAACATCCACAACCTGGAAACCGTGCAGGTGGTGGCTCGCACCGCCGCTCGCATGCGCTCTCCGGTGATCTTGGCTGGCACCCCGGGCACCTATCGCCATGCCGGGGTCGAATATCTGGTCTCCATCTGTCAGGCAGCTGCTCATGAGTACCGCATCCCGCTGGTGCTGCATCTGGATCACCACGAAGACGAGCAGGACATCCACAACAAGGTCGAAGCGGGCATTCGCTCGGCCATGATCGATGCCTCGCACTTTCCGTTTGAAGAGAACATCGAGAAAGTACGCAGTGTGGTCACTTTCTGCCATCGCATGGGCGCCAGCGTTGAAGCGGAACTGGGCCAGCTGGGTGGTCAGGAAGATGACCTCATTGTCGATGCCGCAAATGCCAAATTTACCGATCCGCTGAAGGCTGCCGAGTTTGTCCGCCGTACCGGTATCGACTCGCTGGCCGTGGCCATCGGTACCGCACACGGCCTCTACAAGGAGGAGCCCCGTCTGGACTTTGCACGCCTCGCCGCCATTCGCGAGCAGGTAGATATTCCGCTGGTGCTGCACGGCGCCTCCGGCGTACCGGAGGCCGATGTGCGCCGCTGCATCGAACTCGGAATTTGCAAGGTCAACGTTGCGACCGAACTGAAGATAGCCTTCGCCGATGCAATGAAAGCCTTCCTTGGCTCTCATCCGGATGCCAGCGACCCGCGCCAGTATCTGGTACCCGCCATGGCCGCCATGGAGGAAGTTGTCGAGGCGAAAATCCGTATGTGCATGAGTAATAACAAGATTTGATAACAATAAAATTACGGTAACAGGTCTGGGAGATAATAATGATGGCTCGCGCATCCTTGCGAAATAAGGTATGGGAATTTGCCCAGAGTTTGGGGAAAACATTCATGTTTCCCGTCTCTTTGATGGCATTCATGGGACTACTGCTGGGGGTGGGGTCATCCATTACCAGCCCCTCCACCATAGATAATTTTCCTTTTCTTGGTGGAGAATATACCCAGCTCGTCTTCAATCTGGTGGCAACCGTAGGCAGCTTCGGCTTCACCTATCTGCCCATCATGTTTGCCATCGGTATTCCGATGGGATTGACCGAAAAGAACAAGGGTGTCGCGGCCTATTCCGGTTTCGTCGGCTATATGGCGATGAATATCGGGATCAACTTCTATCTCGCCAGTACCAGCCAACTGGCTTCGCCGGAAAATATCAAACTGGCGGGGCAAGCCATGGTGATGGGGGTTCAGACCCTCTCCATGGGTGTGCTGGGTGGCATAGTGTCGGGGATCGTAACCTACTTCATCCATCGCCGTTTTTATAACCTCAAACTGCACGACGCCTTCTCGTTCTTCAGCGGCCTGCGCTCCGTGCCCATCATCACCGTGCTGGTCATGTCGCTGATAGGTCTCGCCATGCCGCTCTTCTGGCACTATGTGGCGCTCGGTATTACTGCGGTCGGCAACATGATCATCTCTGCCGGCTCTTTTGGTGCCTTCCTCTACGGAGTGGCCATCAACCTGCTCAAACCGCTCGGTCTGCACCACATCATGCTGGCCATGGTGCGCTTTACCCCGGCAGGCGGTACCGAGCTGGTCAATGGCGAAACCATTTCCGGCGCGCTCAATATCTTCTTCGCCCAGTTGAAAGCGGGTGAACCTATCAGCCCGGCAGCAACCGCCTTCCTGTCGCAAGGGTTTATGCCGACCTTTATATTCGGTCTGCCTGCTGCAGCGTTGGCCATGTATATGGCAGCCACGCCCGGCAATCGAACCAGAATCAAGAGCCTGATTATCTCCGGGGTACTGGTCTCTATCGTGACCGGTATTTCCGAGCCCATCGAATTCCTGTTCCTGTTTGTCGCGCCGGTACTCTATCTGTTCCATGTCTTTATGACCGGCGCCGCGCTCTTTGTGGTGGCCATGTGTGGCGTCACCATCGGCAATACCGATGGCAGTGCACTCGACCTGCTTATTTTCGGCATCATGCAGGGCTGGCAAACCAAGTGGTATCTGATAATTCCCATTGGCCTTATCTGGTCTGCCATCTATTTCACCGTCTTCTACTGGTACATCAAGAAATATGACATCAAGACCCCCGGCAGGGATGAGGTCGATGATATCCAGATTGCGAAACACGACCCGGCCGTGATCCTGAGTGCCCTCGGTGGCAAGGAGAATATCGTCAGCCTGGACAACTGCGTCACACGGCTGAGACTGGTGGTACACGATATGGGCAAGCTGCAGGAGAAGATCCTGAAACAGGCTGGCGCCCTCTCCGTCGTCAAGATCGACGAGCACAGCGTGCAGGTCATCATTGGCGCTCAGGTTCAAACCGTGAAGGATAATCTCGATGCTCTCCTGTAAAGATCGGGAGGCCCTGCGCCTCCCAACCCCCTCTGCCGACTTGCAATCCTCCCGTTTCGACGAGCTGGCAGATCGCATCAGCGACAAATGCCGCAAGTGGGATATGAAAGTGATCGAGAGCCGCTTTGGCCCCGTTCCCGCCGACAGCATTCCCATGTGGATTGCCGATATGGATTTCAAATCGCCGCCGGCTGTGGCTCGCAAGTTCAGCGAAATCATCAGCTGGGGCACCTTCAGCTACACCCACTGCATCGATGATTTCTACGAGGCGGTCATCAACTTCCAGGCCCGCCACCACAAGGTCGCGGTGGAACGGGAGTGGATCACCCTCTCCTATGGTACCGTCTCCACCCTGCACTACACGGTGCAGGCATTCTGCCAGCCGGGTGACAGCATCATCATGAACACCCCTGTCTATGATCCCTTTGCCAAGGCGGCCGAAAGGCAGGGGGTCAAGGTTGTCGCCAACCCGTTAGCCCTGAACAAAGGACGATACCGGATCGATCTGGCGAAGCTGGAGGAGCAGATCATTAGCCACAAGCCCAAAATCTATTTTCTCTGCTCGCCCCATAACCCGTCGGGCAGGATCTGGAGTCAGGCCGAGCTGGAAGCCGTTGCCGACATCTGCCTGCGCCATCAGGTGTTGATGATGGTCGATGAAGTGCATGCAGAGCACATCATCCATGGCGAGTTCGTCTCCTTTCTGGCACTGGAGGAGCGTTACTGCAACAACATGATGCTGATGAGCTCGCCCAACAAGGCATTCAATCTGGGCGGATTGAAAACCTCCTACAGCATCATTCCAAATCCGCAGATAAGAAACCGCTTCAGAGCGCGCCTTGAGCAGAACTCCATCACCTCTCCCAATGTGTTCGGGCTCTGGGGAATTATCACCGCCTATAACGAGTGCGATGCATGGCTGGCCGAATTGAATCTCTATCTGAGAGAGAACTACGCCCTGCTGGCGCGCTACTTCAGGGAGAATCTGCCCGACTTCCAAGTCATGCCGATGGATGCCTCCTATCTGGTCTGGGTCAATACCAAAGGGAGCGGAATGAGCGCAAGCGAGGTGACCCGCAGGTGGGCAGTCGAAGCGGGGGTCATCATCGAAGATGGCTCCCACTACGTCAGCGATGGCGAAGAGTATGTGCGGATCAACATAGGCACCTCCCGCCAGCTGCTCGGCGAGGCGCTGCAACGTCTGGGAAGATGGGCGCAGCAGCAGGTCTGACGACTGCGATATTCCCATCGGCAGAAACAACAAAAGGGACGCCATGGAGTCCCTTTTGTTTCATATGGCCACTGTGCGTTGCCAGTGCCCGAAGCATCAGATCCCCTGACGAGCTTCCTGCATCAGCAGGCGCATGTCGCTCACGGCCTTGGCCAGGCCGTCGAAGGCGGCGCGGCCGATGATGGCGTGGCCGATGTTGAGCTCATAGAGCTCGGGGATGGCGGCGATGGCCTTGACGTTGTGGTAGTGCAGACCGTGGCCGGCATTGACCTTGAGCCCCTTGCCAGCGGCATAGGAGGCACCGGCGGCGATGCGCTTGAACTCGGCGTTGCGCTCGGCATCGGTAGTTGCATCGGCGTAACGGCCGGTGTGGATCTCGATAAAGGGGGCGCCACTCTCGGCGGCCGCATCGATCTGGATTGGGTCGGCATCGATAAAGAGGGATACCTGAGCCCCCACGGCGGAGAGACGGGCAACGGCATCAGTCACCTTGTCCAGCTGACCGGCCACATCCAGACCGCCCTCGGTGGTCACCTCGGTGCGCTTCTCCGGCACCAGACAGACGAAGTGAGGCTTGATGCGGCAGGCGATGCCGATCATCTCTTCGGTCACCGCCATCTCCAAATTCATTCTGGTCTGGATGGTCTGGCGCAGGATCTCCACATCGCGGTCGGTGATGTGGCGGCGATCTTCTCGCAGATGCACGGTTATGCCATCGGCCCCGGCCTGTTCGGCCACGAAGGCGGCCTGTACCGGATCCGGATACTGGGTGCCACGGGCGTTGCGCAGGGTGGCGATATGGTCGATGTTCACACCCAGATAGATTTCACTCATTGAGAACTCCTTGAAAGGCTTCATCTGTTGACTGCGCGGTCAGCGAATCACACCGCGCCAATATCCGTATGTCTGTAATCTGTGTCAGCCTTGCATACTAGCCTTGCGTTTTAAAAACAGCTCCCGACTCTTTAGCTGACGCTTGCCCAGATAGGGTTGCAGTGCCAATCGGCTGAAACGTTTGGCCGCCTGCAGCAAGGGAGGGGTATCGAAACGTCCCTCGGCAAAGGCGAGCAGGTGGGCACCGAGAAACAGGGTACGGGGATCCGGCGCCCGCTCGCAAGCAACAAAGCCCAATTCACGCTCGAAGCCATAGAGCAGAGTCGGCTCGATGGGCGACTCGTCGTCCGCCGTGTATTCAAAATCCACCGCATAGCCGAGCGCCTGCAACAGCAGGAACTCAAAGCGACGCAGCGGCAGCTCCGGCGTCTCGCCATCAGCCAGCGCCATGATGGCACGGGCATAGGCATCGAATACTTCGGGGAACGGGGTGTGCGCTTCCAGCAGGTAGTAAACCAGCTCGTTGAGATAGAGGCCGTAGAAGAGGCGATCGCCGCCGAGACGCAGGGAGTGATCCGGGCATTCGACCTGGGTGAGGTTCTTGAGATCCCCCTTGCCGCGCCAGGCGATGGTGAGCAGGGTAAAGGGTTGCAACAACCCCTTGAGAGGGGAGCGTGGCCCGCGAGAACCGCGGGCCACCAGAGTAAATCGGCCACTATCCTGGGTGAAGACCTCGACTAGCTGGCTGGTCTCCCGATAGGGCCGACTATGGATGACGAAAGCCGGGGTCAGCAATCAGTCGTCGCCATACCCGAGGCTGCGCAGGGCGCGCTCATCATCAGCCCAGCCCGACTTGACCTTGACCCACAGCTCGAGGTGCACCTTGTTCTGGAACAGACGTTCCATGTCGAGGCGCGCCTCGGTGCCGATGGTCTTGATCTTCTCACCCTTGTTGCCGATGACCATCTTCTTCTGGCCATCACGCTCGACCAATATCAGGCCGTGGATGTGATAGAGGCCGTTCTCTTCCACCTTGAAGCGCTCGATCTCCACCGTCACCGAGTAGGGCAACTCCTCACCGGTGAAGCGCATCAGCTTCTCGCGGATGATTTCGGAGGCCATAAAGCGGGAGGAGCGGTCAGTCACGTAATCTTCCGGGAAGAAATGGACGTTTTCCGGCAGCAGATCCTTGGCCCACTCGCGGATCTTCTCCACGTTTGTGCCCTTTTCGGCACTGATGGGCAGAATATGGGCGAAGTTCATCTGTTGGCCCAGCCACTCGAGGTGGGGCAGCAGCTCTTCTTTCTCTTTGACGTTGTCGATCTTGTTGACCGCCAGCACCACTGGGCACTTGAGATTGCGCAGCTTGCCCAGCACCATCTCGTCGTCTTTGGTCCAGTGGGTACCGTCGACCATGAACACCACCATGGCCACATCACCCAGCGAACTGGTGGCGGCACGGTTCATCAGACGGTTGATGGCCCGTTTCTCTTCAATGTGCAGACCCGGGGTGTCGACATAGATGGTCTGGTAGTTATCCTCGGTGTCGATCCCCAAAATCCGGTGACGGGTGGTCTGGGGCTTCTTCGAGGTGATGCTGACCTTCTGGCCAAGCAGCTTGTTGAGCAGGGTGGACTTACCCACGTTGGGGCGGCCCACGATGGCAACAAAGCCGCAATAGGTAGTATCTGTCATGACAGTTTTTCCAATGCTTGCTGCGCCGCGGCCTGTTCGGCCTTGCGACGGCTGGTGCCGACCCCGACGAGGGGACCATCCAGACCTTCCACGTCACACTGGACAGTGAACTCCTGGTTGTGGGCCTCGCCCTTGACGTTGGTCACAGTGTAGGTCGGCAGGGATTTGCGGCTTCCCTGCAAAATTTCTTGCAGACGGGTCTTGGGATCTTTCTGCTCGATGCCCGGCTTGATCTCTTCCAGGCGGCTGGCATACCAGCTCAGCAGCAGTGTCCGCACCGTCTCAAGATTGGTATCCAGATAGACGGCACCGATCACCGCCTCGACCGTGTCGGCCAGAATGGATTCGCGGCGAAAACCGCCGCTCTTGAGTTCGCCGGGACCGAGGATCAGGTGATCCCCGAGGTCAAACTCCCGGCCCAGTTCGGCCAGGGTCTTCTCGCGCACCAGGGTGGCGCGCATCCGACTGAGATCCCCTTCCGCCGCTTGCGGGAAGCGGTGGAACAGATCGTCGGCAATCACCAGACTCAAAATCGAGTCACCCAGAAATTCCAGTCGTTCATTGTGACGAGAGCCGGCGCTGCGGTGAGTCAGCGCCCGGGTCAGCAGTTCCAGATCCGCAAAGACATGCCCGAGACGGGACTGCAGTCTGTTCATCTTGATATTCATTTACTTGATTCCGCCAATGCGGTTGAAGCGCACACCTGTCGGTACCCAACTTGGCAGCAGGGAGCCTTCTTCGCGCTCGAATTCAAAACTTATCCAGATAGCGACCGCCTTGCCGACCAGATTCTGCTCGGGCACAAAGCCCCAGAAGCGGCTGTCGGTGCTGTTGTCGCGGTTGTCGCCCATCACGAAATATTGCCCTTCCGGTACCACCCATTCGTCGGGGTAGGTGCCGGGCTGGCGATAGTAACGGCCAACCATGTCGGGCATCAGCGGATTGCGCAGGGTCTCGTGGGAGACATCGCCCAACTGCTCGGTATAGCGATCAAGGGGGATCCCCATCTGGGTAAATTCGCCTCTTTGTTCAAACTTGACGTCGAGCTTCTTGAAGCCCGGGCACGTTTTCCCTTCCTGCTCTTCGCACTTGGGCCGGATCATCAGCTCCTTGTTGCGATAGATGACCCGATCACCCGGCATGCCGACCACCCGCTTGATGTAGTCAACGCGCGGTTCAAGGGGATACTTGAACACCACCACGTCGCCACGCTTGGGCTCGCCAGTCTCGAGGAACTTGGTGTTGGTCACCGGGTCCCGCAGACCATAGGCAAATTTTTCCACCAGGATGAAGTCGCCCACCAGCAGGGTGGGCATCATGGAACCTGACGGGATCTGGAACGGTTCAAAAATGAACGAACGCAGGATCAGCACAAAGGTGATGACCGGGAACACCCCGGCGGTCTGCTCAATCCAGACCGGCACGGGGGCGACCTTGGCCAGGGTCTTCTCATCCAGGTGGGCACCGCCATGGGCACGAGCCACAGCAATCTTGGCGGCGCGCTGCTTGGACCAAATCATCTTGTCCAGACACCAGATAACACCGGTGATCGCGCAGACCACCACCAGGATCAGGGAAAACGTGCTTGCCATCTATTAATCCTTTCCGACGTGGAGAATCGCGAGGAAGGCTTCCTGCGGCACGTCGACACGGCCGAGAGACTTCATCCGCTTCTTACCTTCTTTCTGCTTGTTCAGCAGTTTCTTCTTACGACTCACGTCACCACCGTAACACTTGGCGGTTACGTCTTTACGCAGTGCCTTGACGGTGCTGCGTGCGATGATCTGGTTGCCGATGGCCGCCTGAATGGCGATATCGAACATCTGGCGCGGGATCAGCTCGCGCATCTTCTCCACCACCTGACGACCGCGATACTGGGCGTTGTCCTTGTGGGTGATGATGGCCAGGGCATCGACGCGCTCACCGTTGATCATGATGTCCAGACGGACCATGTCGGAGGTTTCGAAACGCTTGAAGCCGTAATCCAGCGAGGCGTAACCGCGACTGGTGGATTTCAGACGATCGAAGAAGTCGAGCACCACTTCCGCCATCGGGATTTCATAGGTCAGCGCCACCTGCTTGCCGTGGTAGACCATGTTGGTCTGCACGCCACGCTTCTCGATACAGAGGGTGATGACGTTGCCCATGTACTCCTGCGGCAGCAGGATATGACACTCGGCGATCGGCTCGCGCATCTCCTTGATGCTGGTGATGGCGGGCATCTGGGCCGGGCTGTCGATATGGATGGTGGAGCCGTCGGTCAGCTCGATCTCGTACACTACGGTCGGCGCCGTGGTGATCAGATCCAGATCGTATTCACGCTCCAGACGCTCCTGAATGATCTCCATGTGCAGCATGCCGAGGAAGCCACAACGGAAGCCGAAGCCCAGCGCAGTGGAGCTCTCCGGTTCGAAGAACAGGGAGGCATCGTTCAGGGAGAGCTTGTCGAGGGCGTCACGGAACGACTCGTAGTCATCGCTGGAGATGGGGAACAGACCCGCATAAACCTGCGGCTTAACCTTCTTGAAACCGGCCAGCGCCTTGTCGGCACCGTTCTTGGCCTGAGTCAGGGTATCGCCCACCGGCGCACCGTGGATGTCCTTGATACCGCAGACAACCCAACCTACCTCGCCGCAACCCAGCCCATCGGTGTCCACCTGCTTGGGCGTGAAGATACCGATACGATCGACACCCCACACCTGACCGGTGCTCATCACCTTGATCTTGTCGTTCTTCTTCAGGGAACCGTTCTTGATCCGCACCAGAGAGACAACGCCCAGATAGGAGTCGAACCAGGAGTCGATGATCAGCGCCTGCAGCGGCGCGTCCGGATCACCTTCCGGCGCCGGGATCTTGGCCACGATCTCTTCCAGAACCAGATCGACACCAAGGCCGGTCTTGGCGGAGCAGCGCACCGCATCGACCGCGTCGATACCGACGATGTCTTCGATCTCCTCGGCAACCCGCTCCGGCTCTGCAGCCGGCAGGTCAATCTTGTTCAGTACCGGCACCACTTCCAGATCCATCTCCATGGCGGTGTAGCAGTTGGCCAGAGTCTGTGCCTCAACCCCCTGGCCGGCATCTACCACCAGCAGCGCCCCTTCACAGGCCGCCAAAGAGCGGGAGACCTCGTAGGAGAAATCCACGTGGCCCGGGGTGTCGATAAAGTTCAGCTGGTAGGTGTTACCGTCTTGTGCCTGGTAGTTCAGGGTCACACTCTGCGCCTTGATGGTAATGCCGCGCTCGCGCTCCAGATCCATGGAGTCAAGCACCTGAGCCTGCATCTCGCGGTCGGACAAGCCACCGCAAGTCTGGATCAGACGGTCCGACAGGGTCGATTTACCGTGGTCGATGTGCGCAATAATCGAAAAGTTACGAATGTGTTTCATCGAGCAAGAGTCACTCAAAATTGGTTTAAGGTCGGTTATGGAGGCGCGATTTTACTGGATAACCCGGCTGACGGCCATTCTTTAGTCGCCAACGCCAGTGAAATAGCGCCTGTTCGGTCAGGAGAGGGTACGGACGGGAACCACAACGCCGAGCATGCGGGGGCCATAACGCCCCTCATCGAGCCGGCCGGAAAAGTAACGAACCAGTAAAAAGCCGCCAGCGCCACCCAGCAGAGAGGCCAGAATGGTAATCCCCTCCCCCCCAGAGAGCAGCGGTGCCAACCAGAGTTGCCCCAGCAGAGCACTCGCCAGCAGGCAGAACAGCGGCAGCACATAGACCAGCGCAGCCCCGCGCAGCAGACTCTCCTGCGGGATACCGAGCCTCACTTGCTGGCCAACCCGCACCTCGGCGGTCAGCCTGACTCGCAAGCGGGGGGCTTTCAGGGGAAACGCCTTGGCCACAGTGCCGGTACCGCAGTTGGATTGCTGCTGACAACCACTGCAGGCGGAGCGACGCTCGCACTCCACCCAGGCATGGTCACCCTCAATGGCCACCACGGTCGCCAGCTCTTCACTCATCTCATTCACGGCAACACCTCGGGTTCACACAATCAGGGGATCTGACCACGACTCGCCACGCTCGGCAAGCGGGGAAGAACCCCGCATCCCCCGTTACTGCAGCGCTTCGTTGCGGGCCAGCGGCTGGACCGACTCGGCGATGCGCTTGGCGGTTTCGGCAGGCACCTCGCCGACCACGGTGATCTCGACCCCTACCTCGTTGACATAGCTCACCAGCGAGGTCGCCCCCTGGCGGATCAGCTGCTGGCGCACCGCCTGCTTGGGATCGACCCGAGAGACGTAGACCGAGAGATCCACCAGGCCATCGGAGAGCATCATGTAATCCACCGGTACACTGGTGGTCACCAGCTGGTGCCGGTCTTGCGACAGCACCTTGAAGCCATCGGGCAACCAGGTGATCTGCCAGTTCAACTGCTGTTGCGGCGCCGGATAGGCATCCTCCAGCGCCAGCGCCGAGGGCTGCTTGCTGTTGGCCAGCTTTACCAGCCATGGGGACGGTTTTTGTTGCAATTGCAGATCCACCCCCAGCATCTGCTCCACCAGATTGCCCTCCCGCTCCACCATGTCGACTCGCAGCAACAGGTGACTACGTTCGTCAATCCAGAGCACAAAGCCATATTTGTCAGCTTCCTTGGGAACCAACCTGACGACTTGAGCGACCTCGCCGGCCACCCGGCTACGGCCAGCAAGCACAGGATCATAACTCTCCAGCACCTGTGCCAACGGCATCTTCACCAGGGTCGACCAGATACCGGGAAAGCGGGCATCCTTCAGGGTGTAGGGATCATGGCTGTTTTCAAAAAAAGTGTATTCATTCTGACGCTGGAGATACTCGATCGCCTTGCCATCGAGATAGCTGAGATGGGCTACCTCCTTGCCATCGATCACGGCATGGCTGATGCGGATCGGTTCAAGACGTCCCTGACGGGCCTTGACCATGGACAATTCGAAGTTCTGTTGCTGCACGGCACTCTGCATCTGCTGCAACAAGGCCTCGGCCGACTTATCGTCGGCCGAGGCCTTGGCACTGATCAGCAGGAGAGAGGCCAGTAAAATACGGCTGTACTGGCGCACGTTGATATCCCTGACGACTCGTTATTGTTGGTTCTGCCTGTCTTGCAACAGGCGTTGTTGCAACTGGTGGTCACGCAGGAAGGCGTTGATCCGCTCCCGCTGTTCCTGCATCTGCTGTTCGGTCAGACCTTGCTGACGGGCACGGGCACCATCCTGTTGCGGATAATGGACGCTCACAGGCGCCGCGCTGCCACCGATTGGAATGGTATTGAGCACCGGATTGGCCGGAACGCCATCCTGTCCCTGATAATGCTGCACTCCGAAGATAACAGCGGCGGCCACGGAGGCGGCAATGGCGTATTGCCCCAGTTGCTGACCGACACGGCGGAACAACGGAACCACATTGGAATCTGTCTTGACAGGTGCAACGACAGGTTGCAGTACGGGAGCCGTCTCGACCGGCTTGGGTGCCAGTATGGTGGGCTCATCCTCCAGCGCAGTCATGATGCTGTCACTGAGATCCAGTTGCAGATTGACCGGCAGGTCACCCCGCATGGCATCGCCGATCAGGTGGTAACGACCCCAAGTATCTTGCAAGTCGGAGTCCATCTCCAGCTCGTTCAGTACCTCTGCGTCACTCAGCTCACCATCCATCAGGGCAGAGATTTGCTCTTTATTTGCCATAAGTTAACCCGTCTTTCCCCAGTTAATTCTCGATCAGAGGTTGCAGCTTTTTATCGATTGCTTCCCTCGCCCGGAAGATGCGGGATCTGACCGTACCCACAGGGCAATCCATGATTTCGGCAATCTCTTCGTAGCTCAGCCCTTCCAGTTCGCGGAGGGTGATAGCTGTCCTCAGGTCTTCCGGCAATGCCTCTATGGCTGAAAACACGGTGCGTTTGATCTCGTCAGTCAGCGCCAGGTTTTCGGGGGTTGAGACCTCTTGCAAGGCTTCACCGCCGCCATAAGACTCCGCTTCGTCAGCCTCCACATCACTGCTGGGCGGCCTGCGCCCCTGGGAGGTGAGATAATTCTTCGCCGTGTTCACGGCAATTCGGTACAACCAGGTGTAAAAAGCACTTTCGCCACGGAATGTCGGCAATGCACGGTAGGCTTTTATAAAGGCCTCTTGCGCCACATCGGGCACATCACCGGGATTGTTGACATACCTGGCAACCAGGTTGACCACCTTATGCTGGTATTTTTTTACCAACAGGTTGAAAGCTGCTTTATCGCCGCGCTGGACCCGTTCAACCAGCTGTTCGTCCAGTAGATTCTGGTCGCTCATCAGAGCCGTAAAACCCCCATCAGGTTATCGTTTTTCTTTTCCGGCCCTTCCTAAGCGCACAAGTTCAGACAGGGAGAATCAGAGAAAGTTCGCTTCAATTGAAAAAAATGTGATGCAGGCTGCATCCTCGCCCTCGCTTGGGCTACCATGGTGCCAGTTCTTAATCCAGGCCAATGATACTTATGAAAGCAAGTGTTGAATACCTTTGCGATGTACTGATCATTGGCAGCGGTGCCGCTGGTTTGTCCCTCGCGTTGCGATTGGCAGACCACGCCAAAGTCCTGGTTCTGAGCAAGGGGCCTATCAGTGAAGGGGCCACTTTCTATGCGCAAGGAGGCATCGCTGCCGTTTTCGACGAAACCGACAGCATCGAATCCCACGTGAGCGACACGCTCAACGCGGGCGCCGGGTTGTGTGACCCAGCAGTGGTGGAGTTCACCGCTCGCCACGCCCGCGAGTCCATCCAGTGGCTCATTCAGCAAGGGGTCCCCTTCGATCAGGAGGAGAACGCCGACGGTGAATCCCAGTACCACCTCACCCGGGAAGGGGGCCACAGCCATCGCCGCATCTTCCACGCGGCGGATGCCACCGGCAAGGCGGTGCAGCTCACCCTGATCGATCAGGTGCGCGCTCACCCCAATATCCAGCTGATGGAGCGCTTCAACGCGGTCGACCTCATCACCACCCGCAAGCTCAACCTGCCGGGCAACAAAGTACTGGGCGCCTACGTCTGGAACCGCAACGCCGAGCAGGTCGAGGTGATCCGTGCCCGTTTCGTGGCGCTGGCCACCGGTGGTGCCTCCAAGGTCTACCAGTACACCTCCAACCCGGATGTGAGCTCTGGCGATGGCATCGCCATGGCATGGCGGGCCGGCTGCCGGGTGGCGAACCTGGAGTTCAACCAGTTCCACCCCACCAGCCTGTTTCACCCGGACGACCCCAACTTCCTGCTGACCGAAGCGCTGCGTGGCGAGGGGGCTTATCTGCGCCGCCCGGACGGCAGCCGCTTTATGCCGGAGTTTGACGAGCGGGCCGAGCTGGCGCCGCGCGATATCGTCGCCCGCGCCATCGACCACGAGATGAAGCGACTCGGCGCCGACTGCATGTATCTGGACATCAGCCACAAACCGGCCGACTTCATCATCAAGCACTTTCCGACCATTTATGAGCGCTGCCTCGCGGTTGGCATCGACATCACCAAGGAGCCGATGCCCATCGTGCCGGCCGCCCACTACACCTGTGGCGGCGTGATGATCGACAACAACGGCCAGACCGATATCCCCGGCCTCTATGCCATCGGCGAAGTGACCTACACCGGTCTGCACGGCGCAAACCGCATGGCCTCCAACTCCCTGCTGGAATGTGTGGTCTATGCCCATCAGGCGGGGGCCGACATTCTGGCCAAGCTGCCGATGAGTGTGGAGCCGCCGCGCCTGCCGGTGTGGGACGAGAGCAAGGTGGAAGACTCCGACGAACTGGTGGTGATCCAGCACAACTGGCACGAGCTGCGGTTGATGATGTGGGACTACGTGGGGATAGTGCGTACCAACAAGCGCCTGGCCCGCGCCAAGCGCCGCATCGACCTGCTCAAGCAGGAGGTGCAGGAGTACTACGCCAACTTCCGTGTCTCCAACAACCTGCTGGAGCTGCGCAACCTGCTGCAGGTGGCCGAGCTTATCGTCAACTGCGCCCTGCAGCGCAAGGAGTCCCGCGGCCTGCACTACAACCTGGATTATCCGGATATGCTGCCGGACTCCAAACCGACCGTGCTGACCCCGGAGCGGGATTAATCCCCCGTCCCGTAAAGCTTTGCAGCAATCAGTGACCCCGCCATGGCGGGGTCACTTGTTTTCAGCCGCTTTTCAGCCACAAAAAGAGTGTCGCCAGCCACATGGCAACAGCTTATCGCGATAACTCAGCGCATGGTTATCAGGGAAGCAGGTGTCAGCGCCGAGACGGCAGAAAGTGGATGGCTCGCGCCAGCAGGCGGTAATGTTCGGGGGGAAGGGCGTCGGAGAAGAGCCACAGTTGCCGTGGCGACACGGCTCCACTCTCTTGCGGATCGGGACAAAGCACCAGCCTGAGCACGCCGGGCAGAATGCGGCTTTTCTTGTCGAGCTGATAGCGGCAACCTTGCCACTGCAACCACTGACCATCCCAAACAAGCTCGAACGGGGGCTCGGCGAGCGCCCGCCAGCTCAACCAGAGCGCCGCCAGCCAGACGGGCAGCCACAGTGCCCACTGCCAACCGGCAATCAGGCCAGCCACCGGCCAGAGCAGCAACAAAAAGAGGGCCACCAGCAAACATTGCTGATGGCGGGAGGGGTGAACCGTCATGATCACCCGCTCCACGGTATTACCCCTGGCGGTCGTGGCGCGCCTGATTGCGCTCCAGGATCATCGGGATCATGGCGGCAAATGCGGGATCGGCAGGGACACCATGACCCATGCACCATTTGAACAGATCCGGATCGTCGCTCGCCAGCAGGCGGATAAAGGTCTGCTGATCGGCTTCGCTCAGGGAGTCGAACTCGTGTTCGAAAAAGGGCATAAAAACAACATCCAGCTCGAGCATGCCACGGCGGCAGGCCCACTTCAGGCGGGATTTTTCAACTGGGCTCAACATGGAACTCTCCTTACAAAGACCCGAGGATGGTACCAGCTGGATTTTCCGGCTGACAAACATTAGTTACGTCTTTACCATGCAGGTCACATACTTTCTCTCTGGAATACCATCGTGAGCCTGCAACCCCCTGTTTTTCCTGCCGAGCCGACCCGCTTCGCCCTGACCAAGATAGCCATCACCCGACTGAGTGGTCAGGATCGCGTCAAATATCTGCAAGGTCAGGTCACCTGCGACGTCAACGCCCTGCAACCGGGGCAGAGCACGCTGGGTGGTCACTGTGATCCCAAGGGCAAGCTGTGGAGCGATTTTCGCCTGCTCTGCCTTGAAGAAAGCCTGCTGCTGCTGACTACCCCTTCGGTGCTGGATCGCCAGCTGCCGGAGCTGAAAAAATTTGCCGTCTTCTCCAAGGTGGAGATTGCTGCCGACGAACGCCACGCCACCGGTCTGGCAGGCAAGGGCACAGATGCGTGGCTCGCCGCGCAGTTTGGTCTGGAGCAGAGCGGCCTTATCGCTGACGGCATGGCGGTGAAGATCGAACAGGATCGCTGGCTGCTGGTAAGCAGTGAGCAAGCCGACGCGCTGCCGGCGGGTGACGAATCCCTCTGGTGGGGGCTCGAGATCAAGGCCGGCCTGCCGCACATGGAGGCGGTGCATCAGGGGGAGTTCATCCCGCAGATGCTCAACCTGCAGGCGCTCGATGGCATCTGCTTCAACAAGGGCTGCTACATGGGGCAGGAGACGGTGGCTCGCGCCAAATATCGCGGCGCCAACAACCGCGCCCTGTTCCTGCTGGCGGGCACTGCCAGTGAGCCGGTCAATGCGGGCGATACCCTGGAGATCCAGCTCGGTGACAACTGGCGTCGCAGCGGCATGGTGCTCAACGCTTGGCAACATCAGGGTCAGGTGTGGCTCACCGCCGTACTGCCGAAAGACACCGAGGCTGACGCCCGTTTTCGCCTCAAGCAGGAGGAGAGCTCCCAGCTCACCCTGCAACCCCTCCCCTACGAACTGACCGAGTAAGGTCGGCTAGCGAGGCACCCGCGCCAGCAGGGCCTCCTTCAGCCAGCGCCCCGCCTGCCCCAGCGGGCGGGCGCGATGCCACTGCAGCTCCAGCGCCAACGCATGGCTGGCGATAAAATCGGGCTCCAGCACCACCACTTCGCCCCGCTTCAGCGGTTGATGCAGCAGAAATTCCGGAATCGCGGACCAGCCAAGACCCCGCTTGACCAGCTCCAGCACCCCGAGATCCCCCTCGACCCACCACACCTGAGCCGAGATGCGAAAACGCTGGCGCTCGCTCCCTTCCCGTCGGCCGGTGACCATCAGCTGGCGTGCCCCCTGCAGATCGACCTCCCGCAGCGGCTGCTTGCGGGCCAGCGGATGATCCGGTGACACCACCAGCGGCATGGTCACCTCCCCCAGCGAATGGGCGACAATCTCTCTCTGGGGGTGCACCTTCTGATAACTGATGCCGAGCTGGGCCCGGCCGGTCACCAGCATCTCGGTCACATCCTCCATCAGCGGGAAGAGCAGCTCCAGCTCCACGGTCGGGTAACGAGTGGCGAACTCCTCCAGCAGGGTGCCGAGCCAGGGGAGGTGGGAGTCATCATCGATGGCCAGAGTGAGCCGCGTCTCCACCCCGGCCGCCAGCTCCCCGGCAATAGATTGCAATCGTTCACTCTGCGCCAGCAGGATCCCCGCCTCCTGCACCATGCGGGCCCCCGCCTCCGTCAGCTGCGGATAGCGGCCGCTGCGGTCAAACAGGGTGAGCGCCAGATCGATCTCCAGATTGGCGATAGCGCTGCTCACTACCGACTGCGCCTTGCCCAGCTTGCGGGCGGCAGCGGAAAACGAGCCGGTTTCGGCGGCCGCCAGCAAGATCCTCAGTTGTTCCAGTGATGGCGTCATCTTATGGCCCTCCGGCAAGCTCTCTCATCCATCTATTTTAGCGATGGATACCAACATGAATCTATCGCTAAAGATCTATAGATTAACCAGCAATCCGTGAATAAATCTGATTGAGAGAGTGACTTATGCGTACCCGTAACGATCGCCTGCGCCATGCCATTGGCTTTGAATTCATTGGCCTGCTGATTGCCGCCCCGCTGGCCAGCTGGGTTACCGGGGTCGGGCTCAACCATATGGGCCCGCTGGCACTGTTCTTCTCGGTGCTGGCCACGGTCTGGAACTACATCTACAACATCGGGGTCGACAAGCTGCTGCTCAAATATCAGGGCCATACCCACAAAACCCTGTGGCAACGGGTGCTGCATACCTTCGGCTTTGAGGGCGGTCTGCTGATCGTCGCGCTGCCGGTCATGTCCTGGTGGCTGAGCGTCAGCCTGCTGGAGGCGCTGGTGCTGGATCTGGGCTTCGTCGTCTTCTATCTGATCTATGCCTTCGTCTACAACTGGGGTTATGACAAGGTGTTCCCCATCCCCGGCGAAGTGCCGCACGGCATGCCACAAGAGGCGCGCTAAGGCACGAATCAGTTGGATTGAAACCGAGAAGTGAAGGTCAACGAGGGAAGGCAACAGAAGAAACGACACGGCCCCACCATGGCAGACATGATGGGGCCGCAAGAGGGATCAGCGCTGGCAGGCCGGCTGATTCAGAGGTAAGGATTCAGGCCTGCCCGTCGCTCAAGCCTGGGCTTTGAGCTCTTCGCCGCTCTCGTCGGCAGCGGCAGCCTCTTCAGGCTGTGCCTGAGCGGCCTGCAGCGCTTCTAGCTCGCTCTGATAATCGCTCAGGATCTGCTGGGCAACCGCCATATCTCCCTTGTGTTTGCGCTCGAACAGATGGTGCTGCACCACGCCGTTGAGATACTCCACCGTGATGGGCTGCTCCAGGGTGGCCATCAGCTCCTCTTTCTCCAGCTCGGCATTGATTTCATCGGCGGTCGTGCGCAGCAGCCCGGCCAATTGAACCAACATGCGGCGCTCACCTTCGCGCAGCAGGCTCAACATGCGGTTTCTCTGCTGCTCATTCTGTTGGGTCATACATTTCCTTACGTCAATTGGGAACAAGCCCGCTCATTCTGCCCTGTCCCCATGACAGCGTCTATCTCATGCCCCCCACAAATTTTTGGCGCTGGCTCACAAATGGCTACAGATGCTATTTGAAGCGGCTCTGGGGTATAGTAGCCGCTGATTTTCGGGCGCTTTTTTCACCTTCATCCGCAGACAAGGATGAGACGGCAAGGGCGCCTGCCCGGTTTACCCCAACGAGGTGAAGATCCGCTTTATGACCGACGCCATTGTGGTGCTCTGCACCTGCCCAGATCAAACCAGTGCCGACCTTCTCTGCGAACAGCTGCTGAACCAGCGACTGGCCGCCTGCATCAATCAACTGCCGGGCGTCACCTCCGTCTATCGTTGGCAAGGCAAGGTGGAGCGCGCCACCGAGATCCAGCTCATCATCAAATCCCGCCAGCCACTCTTTGCCGAGTTGCAGGCATGTATTCAAGCCCATCACCCCTATGAGGTGCCCGAGCTGCTGGCCCTGCCGGTAAGTGCCGGACTACCCGCCTATCTCGACTGGCTCAATGGGGAGACCGCATGACGTTCAACCGCTTGCTCTCTCCCCTGTTGCTGCTCTGTGCCCTGTTGACGACAGCGGCGGGCAGCGCCCCTGCCCACGCCAGCGGCGCCGATCTGCTCAGCTCGCTGGGCATTGAGGCCAATGCCAAACCCAAATTTTTGCAGGTCGATGAGGCCTTTCAGATCGAGAGCGAACAGCGTGGCGATCAGCTGCTGCTGACCCTCCATATCGCCGACGATTACTACCTCTATCGCCACAGCCTGCGCTTCAAGGGGAACAACCTCACCTTCAGCGAGCCGACCCTGCCGGAAGGCACAGAGCACGAGGATGACTTCTTCGGCAAGACCCGGGTCTACTACCAGCAGGTGAGCATCGCGGTGCCGCTAAAGGAGGTGGGGGAAAATGCCACCCTGCGGGTGCGCTATCAGGGCTGTACCGACGGCCTCTGCTATCCACCGACCGACAAACTGATCGATGTGGCTCCGCTGGTCACGGCAACCACCGCATCCGCTGCTGAAACGGCACAAAGCGTCGCACCGGTTAGCCAGCAGGATCAGCTGGCCTCCGCCCTCGGCCATCAGGGATTCTGGCTCAGCATCGTCGCCTTCTTCGCGCTGGGGCTGGGGCTCGCCTTCACCCCCTGCGTCTTCCCCATGTATCCCATTCTGACCGGCATCATCGCCGGTGCCGGCCATCGCCTTTCCACCAGTCGCGCCTTCCTGCTCTCCTTTGTCTATGTGCAGGGGATGGCGGTCACCTACACCTTGCTGGGGCTGGTAGTGGCCTCGGCAGGGCTGAAATTCCAGGCGGCGCTGCAACATCCCTATGTGCTGATCGCCCTCTCGGTGATGTTCGTGCTGCTGGCCCTCTCCATGTTCGGCCTCTACACCCTGCAACTGCCGAGCAGTTTGCAAACCCGGCTCTCCGGTCTCTCCAACCGCCAGCAGGGCGGCTCGGTAGTCGGGGTCGCCATCATGGGGATGATCTCCGGGCTGGTCTGCTCCCCCTGCACCACGGCGCCGCTCTCGGGGGCGCTGATCTACGTGGCCCAGAGCGGCGATCTCTGGCTCGGCGGGGCGGCGCTCTATGCGCTGTCACTGGGGATGGGTCTGCCGCTGCTGCTGCTCGGCACCTCGGGTGGCAAGCTGCTGCCAAAAGCGGGCGCCTGGATGGATGTGATCAAGCAGCTGTTTGGCTTTGCCCTGCTGGCAGTGCCGATCCTGCTGCTGTCACGGCTCTGGAGCGATCAGATTGCTACTCTCGCTTGGCTCGGCTGGGGGCTGCTGCTGTGCGGCTATCTCTATCACCACAACCAGCACCAGCCCCACTCGGTGGCCAGAAGTGTGCGCGGCTTCGTGCTGTTGCTGGCGATGATCAGCGCCGTGGTGGTGGGCAAGGATCTGCTGCAACCGGCCGGTCCTGCTGCCGCCACGGCGGATGCCAGTCAAACGGCGCCGCAGTTTATCCGCGTCAAGACGCTGGATGATCTCAAGGTGCAGCTGGCCGCCGCCCGCGGCAAGCCGGTGCTGCTCGACCTCTACGCCGACTGGTGCGTCGCCTGCAAGGAGTTCGAGCACAAGACCTTCAGCGACCCGGCGGTGAGGGTGCGCTTCGGCCAGATGGTGCTGCTGCAGGCGGATGTCACCGCCAACGACGATGCCGATGTGGAGCTGCTCAACAGTCTCAATGTGCTGGGGCTGCCGACCCTGATCTTCTTCGACCGCGAGGGCAAGGAGCTGACAGGGCAGCGGGTCACCGGTTTTATGGGGCCTATCCCCTTTGCCAAACATCTCGAGATGGTAAGTGATGCACACTGAGTTGCGTCGGCTGCAGACAAGCGATGCACCTGCCTTGCAGCGGCTGTTCGAGCAGGCCCCCTCCTATCAGGCGGCGGTGAGCAATGACCCTCTCTCTGCACAGGCAGGAGAAGAGGAACTTGTCGCCTGCCCACCCGGCCTGCCTCTCTCCGACAAACATCTCATCGGCCGCTGGGAGCAGGGAGAGCTCACCGCTGTCATTGATCTGCTGCGCGGCTACCCCAATCCAGACACCGCCTATCTGGGTCTGTTACTGGTGGGGGAACCCTGGCAAGGGAGTGGCCGTGGTCAGTCGCTCTATCTTCACGCCTGCACGCTGGCAAGCTCATGGGGGGCTACCCGGCTTCGCCTGTCAGTGATTGCCAGCAATGAGAGTGCTCTATCCTTCTGGCTGCGCAGAGGCTTCACCGAGTGCTATCGCCGCGAGCTTGCTGATTATCGGGCCGAGGCCATCGTGCTGGAACGTTCACTGGAACCGTGAGCCGAGGTTTGCCGCCGCGCATTCGCGTGGCACAATCGCCCCTTTCGTTTTGCACTTGTCCGGAGTTTTGATGAAAAAGTGGTTCATCCCCCTGCTAGCCCTCTGGCTTTATGGCTGCAGTGCAGGGCCCGGTGAAGAGGATATCCGCCAGCAGGTCACCGCCAAGCTACTGGCCGAGACAGACGCCAACCTGTTCGATATCAGCGACTTCACCATCCTCGGCAAGGAGGAGCGGATGGAGGGGGTCTATCTGGTCAAGGTGAGTTACCAGCTCCACTTCAAGCAGGGGCTCGATCAGTTGCAGGTATTGCACGACGAGGATCTGGTCTACGACCGGGTTGGCCCCTTCCAGCAGGAGATGGGTCTGATGGAGCTCGAGCGTAAATATGGCGAGTTCGAGGCGGGCCAGGTGCTGCCGCAAGAGGCAGAGGTGTGGATGATGAAGAGCGAACAGGGCTGGCGGCTGGCGGAACCAGCGCAATAAAAGGCAACAAGCCCCTCATGTCTCTGCAACGGCGGGGCTGCCGTTGCCAACCAGCTCAAACCTGGGTATCGACCCGATACCCTTTTCGCTCGGCAGGTTCGTTCGGCAGCTTGCTGGCCAACCCTGACAGTACCTCCTTGAGGGTGACCCCGCTCTCTGCCGCACCGCTGCTCTCCAGCAGCTTGGTCAGCTGGCTCTGCAAGGGGTTCACCGCTTCGATCTCGGCTCCTGGTTCGCTCTCTTTTCCCTGCCCGCCCTGTTGATCCAGCGTCTCCAGCAGGCGCTCCAGATCCCGCTTGAGCGGATTTTCGCTGCTGTCGGCGATGGCGAGTTTGCGCTGTTCCTGCTCTTGCCGCTGTTGTTGCTGCAATGCCAACTGTTGTTCCTGCTGCTGTTGCAGGGCGCCCATCATGGTGTTGATGAACGCTTCCAGCGAATCTCTGATTGAGATGCGGCTCCCGCTGCTATCCTCCCCTTGCGGCGACAGCCCGAGCTCATCCAGCACGGCGCCAAGATCGCGTACCATACGGCTGTCACTGCCCGTTGATGGTGAGGTCACAGCCCGCTCCTGTGCCTGCGCAGCGGGAGATCTCTGCCGTTGCGCCAGCGGGGTGAGCCCGCCTGACGCGACCACATTTATCTCCATCTTGGCCCTCCTTCACATCTTTTTCGGCCAGCGAACCCGCTCTTGTTCGCCTGGCCCGGCATCACGCTCACACCTAAAAGATAGCGCCAACCAGCAGGGATTGGCGCGAATGCATCTTTTGGTCTATCAGGCGGGATAATTGTGCCAACCCGCTATAAACAAGGGGCTGGCAAGAGTGCCTCGTTCAACCATCACTACGCAGGCTGATAATCGGAGTCAGAAGATATCCTTCATCCGGTGCCACAACATTCCCAGTGCCAGCAGCGGGGAGCGCAGCGCCGGGCCGCCGGGGAAGGTGATATGGGGCACGCTGGCAAAGAGATCGAAGCCCCGGCTCTCGCCGCGGATCGCCTCGGCCACCAGCTTGCCCGCCATATGGGTGGCATTGAGGCCGTGACCCGAATAGGCCTGGGCGTAGAGCACGTTGGGGTGTTCCTTGAGACGGCCAATCTGCGGCAGCCGGTTGGCGCCGATCCCGATCATGCCTCCCCACTGAAACTCGATGGCAGTGCCAGCGAGCTCGGGGAAGACCCGCAGCAGCTTGGGCAACATAAAGGCCTTGATATCGCGAGGATCCCGGCCGGAGTAGTTGCAGGCGCCGCCAAACAGCAGGCGGCCGTCGGCGGAGAGGCGGTAATAGTCGAGCGCCACATTCTGATCGCACACCGCCATGTTTTGCGGCAGCAATCGCTGGCGCAAACGGCGATCCAGCACTTCGGTGGCGAGGATGTAGGAACCGGCCGGCAGCACCCGCCCCCCCAGCTCCGGATTGAGGTCGTTGAGATAGGCGTTGCAGCCGATCACCAGATAGTCGGCGGTGACCCGCCCATGAGCCGTGGTCACCTCGACCTGCTTGCCGTAATCGATATGGGTCACTCTGGAGTGTTCAAACAGGGAGACCCCGAGGCTGGCGGCGGCGCGCGCCTCGCCGAGCGCCAGATTGAGGGGATGGAGATGGCCGGAGCCCATGTCGATAAGGCCGCCGATGTAGCGATCCGATCCCACCACGCTATGGATATCTTCCCGCGGTACCAGCTTGAGTTCGTGCTCATAGCCGAGGCTCGCCAGATGGTCGAGATCTTCCTCGAAGCCGGCCAGATGGCGCTGACGGGTGGCCAGATCGCAGTAACCCCAGGTGAGGTCGCAGTCGATATTGAAACGCTCAACCCGCTCGCGCACCAGCTGCACCGCCTCCAGCCCCATCAGGTCGAGTTCGCGCACCCCTTCCTCACCAATCCAGCGGGCGAACTGGCTGGTATCGTGACCGATACCGCGAATAAGCTGGCCGCCGTTGCGCCCGGAGGCGCCCCAGCCGATACGGTTGGCCTCCAGCAAGGCGACCTTGTAACCGGCATCAGCCAGATTGATGGCGGTATTGAGACCGGTAAAGCCGCCGCCGATGATGCAGACGTCAGCCTTGTGCTCCCCCTCCAGCTCGGGCCACTGTTGCGAGTCGTTGCGGGTGGCCGCGTAGTAGGAGGCGACGTGCTCCTGATATCCGTTGTGCTTTCCTGCCTGCATACTCAGCATCCTGCCTTGGTTGCAAATTGTTTAATAAAATAAGCAAAGTTGTTTCGATAATACCCAGTTCCTCCTCCACTCACCAACCGGTGCGGATCACAGAAATGCAAAAGGCGCCCCGAAGGGCGCCTTTTCATGCAATCAAGGTGCTGTAACGAATTACAGTACGTCGATGGCGTTCAGGTCGGAGAATGCTTTCTCCAGACGAGCGATCATGGAAGTCTGACCTTCACGCAGCCATACGCGCGGATCGTAGTACTTCTTGTTCGGCTTGTCGGCGCCTTCCGGGTTGCCCAGCTGGCCTTGCAGGTAAGCTTCGTTCTTCTTGTAGAAGTTCAGCAGACCTTCCCAGGTTGCCCACTGGGTGTCGGTGTCGATGTTCATCTTCACTACGCCGTAGGAGATGGACTCGCGGATCTCTTCCAGAGTGGAACCTGAACCACCGTGGAATACGAAGTCCAGAGACTTGGCTGGAACGCCAAACTTCTCAGAAACGTACTTCTGGGAAGCGTCCAGGATGGACGGGGTCAGTTTGACGTTACCCGGCTTGTATACACCGTGTACGTTGCCGAAGGAGGCAGCGATGGTGAAACGCGGGCTGATCTTGGACAGACGCTCGTAAGCGTAAGCAACATCTTCCGGCTGGGTGTACAGAGCGGACTGATCCATGTGGCTGTTGTCGACGCCGTCTTCTTCGCCACCGGTGCAACCCAGTTCCAGCTCCAGAGTCATGTTCATCTTGGCCATGCGGGTCAGGTACTCGCAGCAGATGTCGATGTTCTCTTCCAGAGACTCTTCGGACAGATCCAGCATGTGGGAGGAGAACAGCGGCTTGCCGGTTTCAGCAAAGTGCTTCTCGCCCGCTTCCAGCAGACCGTCGATCCACGGCAGCAGCTTCTTGGCAGCGTGGTCGGTGTGCAGGATTACCGGCACGCCGTAGGCTTCGGCAACAGCGTGAACGTGCTTGGCACCGGAGATGGCACCCAGGATGGCAGCTTTCTGACCTTCCAGCTTCAGACCCTTACCGGCGGTGAACACGGCACCACCGTTGGAGAACTGAACGATAACCGGCGCTTTAACCTTGGCGGCAGCTTCCAGTACGGCGTTCACGGAGTCGGTACCAACGCAGTTTACGGCCGGCAGAGCAAAGCCGTTCTCTTTAGCGATGGCGAACACTTTCTGAACGTCATCACCAGTGATCACGCCGGGTTTTACGAAGTCGAAAATTTTCTTAGACATGTTTAATCGTCCTGTCTCGTATGCCGTTAATAAAAAATGGGGGGTTCATCATGAACCGGCACAGCGGGCACATGATAAACGAAACGGGAGGCTTTTGCCCCCCGTTCCGGGTCAATTAGGCTTTGGCGCGCTGTTCCAGAATCGCAACAGCCGGCAGAACCTTGCCTTCTACGAACTCCAGGAAGGCGCCGCCGCCAGTGGAGATGTAGGAGACTTTGTCAGCGATGCCGAACTTGTCGATGGCAGCCAGGGTGTCACCACCGCCAGCGATGGAGAAGGCCGGAGAAGCAGCAATGGCTTCAGCGATAACCTTGGTGCCTTCAGCAAACTGGTCAAACTCGAATACACCAACCGGGCCGTTCCACAGGATGGTCTTGGCGTTCATGATGATGTCAGCCAGGGCCTTGGCAGAATCCGGGCCGATGTCGAAGATCATGTCGCCGTCGGTCACATCGTTAACAGACTTGATGGTAGCCGGAGTGGACTCGGAGAACTCGGCACCTACAACCACGTCGGTGGTCACAGGAATGTTGGTCTCGGCAGCCAGTTTCTTGGCGGTGTCGATCAGGTCGTGCTCGCACAGGGACTTGCCGACGTTGTGACCGGCAGCAGCGATGAAGGTGTTGGCGATGCCACCACCGACAACCAGCTGGTCAGCGATTTTGGAGAGGGATTCCAGAACGGTCAGCTTGGTGGAGACCTTGGAGCCGCCAACGATGGCAACCATCGGGCGCTCGGGCTTCAGCATGGCTTTGCCCAGGGCTTCCAGTTCACCCGCCAGCAGCGGGCCGGCACAAGCGACCGGAGCGAACTGAGCCACACCGTAGGTGGAACCTTCGGCGCGGTGAGCAGTACCGAACGCATCCATTACAAAGACATCACACAGGGCGGCGTATTTTTTGGCCAGCTCTTCGGTGTTCTTCTTCTCGCCTTTGTTGAAGCGGCAGTTTTCCAGTACAACCAGCTCACCGGCAGCGACTTCTACGCCATCCAGGTAATCCTTGGCCAGGCGAACCGGGCAGGACAGAGCGTCTTTCAGATAGTTGACAACCGGAGCCAGGGAGAATTCTTCGTTGTATTCACCCTCGGTCGGACGACCCAGGTGGGAGGTGATCATCAGCTTGGCGCCCTTTTCCAGAGCCAGCTTGATGGTCGGCAGAGTCGCAACGATACGTGCATCGGAGGTGACCTTGCCGTCTTTTACCGGTACGTTCAGGTCAGCACGGATCAGAACGCGTTTACCCGCCAGATCCAGGTCAGTCATCTTGATAACAGACATATTCAGTCCTCTATATTTTCCAGGTAATGTTAAAAACAGTAACCTTTCGCCCGGGGCAGGCTCAGCCTGCGGCCATCATGGCCCGGGTGGTATCCAGCATCCGGTTTGCGAAGCCCCATTCGTTATCGCACCACATCAACATCTTGACGAGGTTGGCATCGCTCACCCGGGTCTGGGTACCATCAATGATGCAGGAGTGTGCATCATGATTGAAGTCTACGGAGACCAGAGGTTCTTCCGTGTAATCCAGAATACCGTGTAATGTACCTCTGGATGCCCGTTGCAGGGCTTGATTTACGTCAGTAACTGTCACTTTTTTACGAACAGTAATACTGAGATCCATCGCTGTTACATTGATGGTCGGCACCCGCACCGCGATCGCCTCAAACTTGCCAGCGAAGTGGGGCAGGATACGCTCCAGCCCCTTTGCCAGCTTGGTGTCCACCGGAATGATGGACTGACTGGCAGCGCGGGTTCGGCGCAAGTCACTGTGGTAGGCATCGATGACTTGCTGATCATGCATGGCCGAATGAATTGTCGTAATAGTACCACAATTTATCTCGAATTCTCGATGCAATGTTTCAATCACCGGCACCACGCAGTTGGTGGTACAGGAGGCGTTGGAGACGATCCGCTCCGCTCCGGTGAGGGTATGATGGTTGACCCCGTAGACCACGGTGGCATCCACATCGGCATCCGCCGGGTGGGAGAAGAGCACCTTGCCCGCCCCCGCAGCCAGATGCAGCTCGGCATCGGCCCGCGAGCCAAACACCCCGGTGCAATCGAGCACCACATCCACCCCCAGCGCCCGCCACGGCAGCTTTGACGGATCCCGCTCGGCAAACAGGGAGATGAGATCCTCCCCCACCAGCATGCTGTTGCCCGCCAGTTGCACCGGATGGTGGAAGCGACCGTGACTGGTATCGTAACGGGTCAGGTGCACCATGGCCTCGGGGGCCGCCAGCTCGTTGATGGCGACGATCTTGATGGTCTTGTCGCGCCCGCTTTCATAGAGGGCTCGCAACACGTTGCGACCGATCCGCCCGTAACCATTGATGGCAATCTTGATCATCGAGAATCCGTTTCCTTTAACCAGCAACAGGGCGGCACACCGGCCACCCGGGAGCCCCGGCTACGACAGCAGGGCCTCCTTGAATTCACCGCGGGCCAGCAGTGCGGCCCCGAATACCCCGGCACTGTCACCCAGGGCAGGAGCAATAATGGGGGTTGCGAAGCGGGGATTAAAGAGGAAGGGCAAAATTGTCTGCCGTCCGGCGCTGTAAAGGCTCTGCACATTGCCCACCCCACCGCCGATGACGATCACATCCGGGTCGAGAATGTTGACCACATTGGCCAGCGCCTGACCAAACAGCAGGTGCAGCCGGTCGATGGTGAGCTTGGCCACATGATCGTGAGCCGTGGCGGCCGCGATTTGGGCGAGCGAGAGGTGGCGCTTGGCCTTCGCCTCGTACCAGGCCTCCAGCGCCGGACCGCTGATCAGGGTCTCGACGCAGCCACGCTTGCCGCAGTAGCACTCGGGGCCATCAGGGGAAAGCACGTTGTGGCCCCACTCACCGGCGATGCCGTGGTGGCCGTTGAGGATCTGGCCGTTGATGACGATACCGGAGCCGACCCCGGTGCCCATGATGATGCCGAATACAACCTTGGCATCGGGGTGGTGCTGGCGCACCGCCCCCAAATGGGTTTCTGCCAGCGCGAAGCAGTTGGCGTCGTTGGCAATCAGTACCGGCACGCCCAGCTTGCGCTCCAGATCCTCCTTGAACGGCTTGCCGTTGAGCTCGGTGGTGTTGCAGTTCTTCATCAGGCCGGTCTGCGGATCCCGCGCCCCCGGCGTGCCCATGCCGATGACAGTCGGGCGCTGGCCAATCTTCTCGGCGCACTCAGCTACCAGCTTGGCGATCTGGCCGATCATGTGCTCATAACCGCCAGCCCGCTCGGTGGGGATGCGGTGGCGCAGCAGCACCTCGTCGCCATCCAGCACCACGCATTCACACTTGGTACCGCCAAGATCGATACCCCAATCCAGTGACTTGCTGCTCATCTTGCCTCCTGCACGGCCGCCACGCTCTCGTCATCGCGGCGCCATTTTTTAATGTAAAACGGGGCCTGACGGCCCCGGATTTCAAACAAACTATTCTTCTCTCACCCCGGCCTTAGCGACCGTGGTACTGGGCGGAGAGCTCGTGTACCGCGTTGACAAACACGCCAGCGTGTTCCGGGTTCACATCCTGATGGATGCCGTGGCCGAGGTTGAATACGTGGCCATTACCGTGACCGAAACCGGCCAGAATGGAGGCGACCTCTTCACGGATGCGAGCAGGAGTGGCGTAGAGCATGGAGGGATCCATGTTGCCCTGCAGCGCTACCTTGTCACCGACCCGACGCTTGGCGTCGGCAATGTCTGTGGTCCAGTCCAGACCCAGCGCATCGCAACCGGTGGCTGCAATCTGCTCCAACCACTGACCACCGTTCTTGGTAAACAGGGTGACCGGCACGCGGCGACCGTCGTGCTCGCGGATCAGGCCATCGACAATCTTGTGCATGTACTGCAGGGAGAAGTCGCGGTAATCGCGCGGGGTGAGCACGCCGCCCCAGGTGTCGAACACCATGACAGCCTGCGCACCCGCCTTGATCTGGGCGTTGAGGTAGGCAATCACGCTGTCGGCCAGCTTGTCGAGCAGCAGGTGCAGGGTTTGCGGCTCTGCATACATCATCTGCTTGATCTTGGTGAACGCCTTGGAGCTGCCCCCCTCCACCATGTAGGTGGCCAGGGTCCATGGGCTGCCGGAGAAGCCGATCAGCGGCACTTCGCCCTTCAGCTCGCGGCGGATGGTGCGCACCGCGTTCATCACGTAGCCCAGCTCATCTTCCGGATCCGGAAGGGGCAGCGCCTGCACATCGGCCATGGAGGTGATCGGACGCTCGAAGCGCGGGCCTTCACCCTGCTCGAAGTAGAGACCGAGCCCCATGGCATCGGGCACGGTGAGGATGTCGGAGAAGAGGATGGCGGCATCGAGCGGGTAGCGGCGCAGCGGCTGCAGGGTGACTTCACAGGCCAGCTCGGCGTTGCGGCACAGGGACATGAAATCCCCCGCCTGGGCGCGAGTCGCCTTGTATTCCGGCAGATAACGGCCAGCCTGGCGCATCATCCATACCGGGGTCATATCCACGTCCTGACGCAGCAAAGCGCGCAGGTATCGATCGTTCTTCAGCTCTTTCATCCCAGTTCCTGAGTTCGTATCACGCATAAAATGGCGGCCATAATACCACTTTGCCCACCGGATCGGACTGCCCAAAACGTGGCAAATGGGCGCACGGTTGCAAAGATGTGAAGGGGCGCAAACCAGATCGCCCCGTTTTTAAAAAGAAGTGCAAAAAGGTTGGCGAAAAGATAAGCGCCTCGTTACCCCTCGCCAGCCAGTGACAACTCGATCAGCCGCCGGGCAATGGTGCCGTGAGGCGGCAAACGCGGCAGCCGGTCGGCGGCAAAGAAAGCGGCAGCGACCAGTTCGTCATCCTGCACCCGGATCTCGCCGCTCTCGTAGTCGGCGGTAAAGCCCATCATCAGGCTGTGAGGGAAGGGCCAGGGCTGGCTCGCCACATAGCGCACATTGCGCACCCGGATGCCGCTCTCCTCGAACACCTCCCGTGCCACACACTGCTCGAGGTTCTCCCCCGCCTCCACAAAGCCGGCCAGCACGGTATACATGGGATCGTCCGCCTGATAGTGACGGCGATGAGCCGCCAGCAGGATCTCCGGCCCCTTGCGCACCGCCACGATAATGCAGGGGGAGATGCGCGGATAGACGCTGTGCCCTTGCTGGCACACCTGCGCCCACTCCCCCGCCTTCGGGGTCATGGGGGCGCCGCACTCGCCGCAGAAACGGTGGGTGCGGCGGAAGGTGGCGAGCTGCCAGGCGCGGCCAGCGAGACGAAAGCCCTCTTCGTCCCCCGCCACCATCAGCTGGCGCAGAGGGCTCATAGCGCTCGTGTCAGCCTCATCACCCAGATCGAGCAGATAGCAGGGCAGCCCCTGCCACTCGTCAAAACGCTCGAAAGGGGCGTCAGCCAGTGCTGCGGGCAGGCACGCTTTACTACCCTGTGGCACCTGACCCTGCTGATCGAGCAGTACCAGATGATCGCCCCCCAGCACGAACCAGCGGGCTTGTTCAGTTAATGACATCGGATAAACACTCTCGTTAAAACAGAACCCTGACCACGGCTGGCCGAGCAAGGGGCAAACGCCGCGCGAATGGCTCCCATCTTACGACCAGCACGGGTCGCTGACGACCCCGTCGTGGCCGATTGTCCCATTCGTAAAAAACGGATGGTGCAAATAAAGAGGCCGCCCGAAGGCGGCCCGTTGTTATCCGGCATCCCGTATCCGGTTTCTATCGACGCGGATCAGGCATCGCCCATCGCCAGCAGGGAGGCGTTGCCGCCCACTGCAGTGGTGTTGATGGTGCGGGTCTTCTCGGTAACGAAGCGGCTCAGGTAGTGGGGGCCGCCCGCCTTGGGGCCGGTGCCGGAGAGCCCCTGGCCGCCGAACGGTTGCACCCCGACCATGGCGCCGATCTGGTTACGGTTGATGTAGACGTTACCCACATTGATGCGGCTTGCCAGCTCCTCGGCGTGGGATTCGTTGCGACTGTGGATCCCGAGCGTCAGGCCATAGCCGGTGCCGTTGATGTCGCTGATCACCTTGTCCAGATCCCGGGTGGCGTAGCGCACCACGTGCAGGATGGGACCGAACTGCTCCTTCACCAGCTCGCGGATGGAGCCGATCTCCAGCGCGGTCGGCTGGACGAAGTGTCCCTCCATGGTCGCGGCGGGCATCGGCGCCTGGGCAATCAGGCGAGCACGCGGGATCATGTAGGCGAGGTGAGCATCGAGACCGGCCTTGGCATCGGCATCGATCACCGGGCCGACGTCGGTGTTGTGCTCGGCCGGGTTGCCCACTTTCAGCTCCTGCATGGCGCCGGTGAGGATCTCCAGCACCCGCTCGGCAATCTCCTCCTGCAGGTAGAGCACCCGCAGGGCCGAGCAGCGCTGACCGGCGCTCTGGAAGGCGGCGCTCACCACGTCGCGCACCACCTGCTCCGGCAGGGCGGTGGAATCAACAATCATGGCGTTCTGACCACCGGTTTCAGCGATAAGCGGCAGGATGGCACCATCGCGCTGGGCCAGGGTCATGTTGATGAGCTTGGCGGTCTCGGTGGAGCCGGTGAAGCAGACGCCGCCGATACGCGGATCGGCTGTCAACTTGGCACCTACGGTGGCACCGTCACCGGGCAGCAGTTGCAGCACGTCGCCCGGAATACCGGCCTGATGGGCCAGAGTCACCGCCAGATGGGCGATAAGGCCGGTCTGCTCCGCCGGTTTGGCGATGACGGTGTTGCCGGTGGCCAGCGCCGCAGCGATTTGGCCGAGGAAAATCGCCAACGGGAAGTTCCACGGGCTGATGCAGACAAAGACGCCGCGCCCCTGCAGGAACAGCTCGTTCTGCTCGCCGGTATAACCGGGCAACAGGGTTGCCTGCCCCATCAGGCCGCGGGCCTGCACCGCGTAGTAGCGGCAGAAATCGACCGCTTCACGCACCTCGTCGATGCCATCTTGCAGCAACTTGCCCGCCTCGCGGGTACAGAGGGAGACGAACTGCTCGCGGTTCGCTTCCAACAGATCCGCCAGCTTCTCCAGCGCGGCAGCACGCTCGCTCACCGGGGTTTCACGCCAGCGCGGGAAGGCAGCGTGGGCAGATGCCAAAGCCTGTTCCACCGCCTGCTCGTCGGCCCAGTGGATCTTGCCGACAGTCAGGCTCACATCCTGCGGGCTCAGCACGGTGCGTGCCTCGCTGCGCTTGAGGGTCTCGCCATCGACGATGGGGCCCGCCAGCCACTGCTTGCTCTCCAGCTCTTTCAAGCGGGCGAAGAAGGGGCGCTGGATGGAGAGGATGTTCATGTTGACGCCGCTGGAGTTCTTGCGGTCGATGAAGAGGTGCACCGGCTGGGGAATGCGGTCGTTGGCAAAACCGGAGTAGCGCTTGAGAGTACGCAGCGGGTGCTCGGCCAGCGAGTCCACCGGGGTGTTGGGATCCACCAGCTTGTGAACGAAGGAGGTGTTGGCCCCGTTCTCCAGCAGGCGGCGTACCAGATAGGGCAGCAAGTCCTTGTGGGCGCCGACCGGCGCATAGATGCGGCAGTGCAGGCCGGGATTGTCGTTCAGCACGGCGTTGTGCAGCTCCTCCCCCATGCCGTGCAGACGCTGGAATTCAAACTGGCGATCACCGGCCATCTCCAGAATGCTGACCACGGTATTGGCATTGTGGGTGGCAAACTGGGGGGCGATAAAGCCACGGGTCGACTCGCTCAGCAGGTAGCGGGCGCAGGCGAGGTAGGAGATATCGGTGCCCGCCTTGCGGGTAAATAGCGGGTAGCCGGGCAGACCCGCCTGCTGGGCATATTTCAGTTCGCTGTCCCAGTAGGCGCCTTTTACCAAGCGAACCGGAATGAGGTCACCCTGCTCGCGGGCCAGTGCGGTCAGCCAGCAGAGTACCGGCAGGGCGCGCTTGGAGTAGGCCTGCACCACCATACCGAGCTTGCCCCAACCACGGTTGGCGTCGGAGCGGTAGAGCTGCTCGAACAAGTCCAGCGACAGCTCGAGTCTGTCCATCTCCTCGGCGTCGATGCTGATGGCCACATCCTTGTCGCGGGCCAGACGCACCAGCCCCACCAGCCGCTCGCACATTTCGCCGAGCACCCGTTCGCGGTTGGCCACGTCATAGCGTGGATGGAGTGCCGAGAGCTTGATGGAGATGGAGGGGGCCGGGCCGCCGTCGCTGATCCGCTCGTTACCCACCGCCTCGATGGCGTTGCGGTAATCGGTCAGATACTTGTCGGCATCCTGCATGGTCAGCGCAGATTCACCCAGCATGTCGTAGGTATGGGTGTAGCCCAGCTCGCGGGATTTGCGGCTCGCCTTGAGCGCCTCCTTCATGTCGCGCCCCAGCACGAACTGCTTGCCCATGATCTTCATGGCGGCATACATGGCGGATCGCACCACCGGCTCCCCCAGCTTGTTGACCATCCGCCCCAGCAGGTTGGCCGGGTTGCCGTCGAGCTTTTTGTCGAGCTTGATAATCTTGCCGGTCAGCATCAGCCCCCAGGTGGAGGCGTTGACCAGAGTAGAGTCGCTCTTGCGGAAATGAGATGACCAGTTGGCGCCGGAGAGCTTGTCCTTGATCAGGGCGTCAGCGGTCTCGGCATCGGGAATGCGCAGCAGCGCCTCGGCCAGACACATCAGGATAATCCCCTCCTGAGTATCCAGGCTGTACTCCTGCAGGAAGGCGTCGATACCGTCACCGGAGCCGCTCTCCTTGCGCACCTTGGTCACCAGAGTACGGGCACGCTGGGTCACCTGCTCCAGCGAGGCACCATCCCCCGGCAGCATGGCCGACAGTTCGGCCAGATAGGCATTTTCATCCACCACGTAGTTTTGGGTGATGGCTTCGCGCAGGGCGGCCAGATCGGAGGGGATATAGTCAGCGGCAAGCACTTGAGTAGCTTTGAACATATGGGGTCTTCCTGTACGCCCTAGGGCTGATATCAACAAAGGCGGACGTGCCGCCGAAACGCCGATAATGTATACAATGTTGCACCTTATATGAAATGAATTTGTTGCCATTCTCTAACAAAGATCGCTCATCCCCCCCATAAATTCCCTTTTTAAGCCAATACGCCAGCAAGCGTGAGGGTCACCTGACTTCATTTTGTATACGATCTTCCGCCGCTCTATCGCAAAGCAGCCACGCATTCCGTCCAATACGCCCCAAAAAAGAAGGGCCGCCACGGCGACCCTTCTTAGCAATTCATTCAGCCAGATGCTGTCAGTTCATCCAGCGATCGCCACGGCTGCGACGACGGGGCAGCATGGGCAACAGGATGCCAAGCAGGATACCGGCCCCCACCATGGCACCACCACGGATAAACCAGTCCATCTGCATGTCGTGCTCCTGGTTGTCGTAGCTCTGGGTCAGGGCATCATTCTGCTCTTTGAGATTGCTCATCTCCTCACCCTGACTGACCAGCTGGGCCTTGAGGGCGGCGATCTCCTTGCTCTGGGCAGCGATCTGGCCATCCTTCTCGGTGAAGCGTTTCTCGTTGTCACCGTTGAGGTTCTGCAGGCGATCTTTAAGCTCATCGCGTTCTTTTTCCACCTGGGGCAGACGCTCGCGCAGGCTGATCTGGCTCTGCAGTTCGCTGTTCTTGATCCACCCCTCGCGGCCACGACCGTCCACCACCTGGGTGAAACCGGCCTCGCCGTTCACCGCCTTTACCTCCAGCGGTTCACCAGCCTTGACGCTGCCAAGGATCCGGTACTGGGTACCCGGGCCATTGTGGATATAGGTAAAGATGTTGTCTGAAACATAACGGGTATCGGCCAGTGCCTGTTGGGCACACAAGCAGATCAAAATCCCGAGAAGGGCGCGCATGGTCGATCGGTTCTCTTTTTCTGGTGTGGACAAGAGGTTGAATGTTAAGCCGCCAGCAGGCTAAAGGACAAGCAAAGAAAAAGCAGCTCCCCCCGGATATAAAGCGCGGAGTTGCGAGTCACCTCGCAACTTGCCCGCCCTTGGCCTCACTTGTTTTTCAGCTCCCGCACCTCGCTGCGCAGGGCGCGGATCTCTCGCAGCAACTCCTCTTGCTGGTTGTTGTAGTGATGACGCCACTTGTCGGTCTCGCTCTCCTTGGCAGGCTGCAAAAAGATGCTGGCCATAAAACCGCTTATGGCACCAAACAGACCGACCCCGAACAGGATCAGCAGGCTGGCGACAAAACGCCCCTCCTCGGTCTTGGGTACCAGATCGCCATAGCCCACGGTCGACAGGGTCACCAGCGTCCACCAGAAGGCGTCATAGGGGGTCTCAATCTGGCTGCCGGGCTGGCCCGACTCAATCCAGTACATGACGCCGGAGCCCAATCCCAGCAGCAGGACGAAGAGGAAGAGGATGCCGGAGAGGGTGGTCTCGTTGCGCTCGCGACGGAACATGGCCCAGAGATCCGGGTGCTCCTTGAACAGTTGATAGACCCGCCACAACTGGAGCAGTCGGGCCCAACGCAGCTGCTCCACCATCGGCAGACTACCCGGCAGATAGAACCAGTTTGCCTTGAAGTAGGCTTTGCGGTCTGGAGCACGGATCCAGCCATAAGCAAAATGCGCGAGGAAGAAGTAGCAGATCAGACTGTCCAGGTCATAGAAGAGCTGCAGGGTCTGGGGAGTCAGGGTTTCGTGGCCCCACCAGCGGGCCGTCACCAGCAGAACCGAGACAATCGACAGAAATGCCATCAGCAGATCCATCGCCCGTAGATGAGTTAAGTGATGTCGCATACATTTTCCAACTTTAAGCACAGTGCGAATTAATAAAAGAGAAGATAATGCCGATAGCCTTGAGGGCAAAGGAAAAGCGATATTCAAAGGAGATTTTACGATGCAGTTGAACCTGCTGGAGAAGCGGATGAGCAACATTCGGCTGGTGCCGAAAGTGGTGTTGCTGATGGTGGTGAGTACCATTTTGCTACTGACCAAACTCTGGTTTGATACCAACAATCTGGAGACCACCCTGCTCAGCGAGGGGCTTGATCCGGACAAAGCCAACGCCATTGCCGACCGCCTGCTCTGGAGCGGCCTGATGGAGACCACCATCATGGGGCTGCTGTTCGTGATCCTGCTGATGACCGGTTCCCGCCTGATGGTCAAGCAGGTGCACTATCTGGTGGATCTGCTGGAGCGCTTCGCCAAGCGGGATCTCAGTCACAAGGTGTTGCTCAAATCTCGGGATGAATTCGGTGACATCGCCAAGGCGGTCTCCCACTCGCAGGAGAACCTCAAAGCAGTGTTTAACAACCAGCGCGCCGCCTGCAAGGAGCTCAACGACATCGCCTCTCAGGTCACCCTCTGCATGGAGGAGGCCAACGAAGCGATCAACGAAGAGTTCACCCAGATCGAACAGCTGGCGAGCGCCATGAGCCAGATGGTCGGCGCCATTCGCGAAGTGGCTGCCCATGCGGATCAGGCCTCTCACGCCACCGCCGAAACCAGCCAGCTGGCAGAAGCGGGGAGCCGCTGCGTCGCCGATACCGTCAGCACCATCGACACCCTCTCCGACAACATCCAGCGCTCCGCCACCGTGGTCAATCAGGTGGAGCAGGGGGTCGAGCGCATTGGCTCTGTGGTCGACACCATTCGCGGCATCTCGGAGCAGACCAACCTGCTGGCACTGAACGCCGCCATCGAAGCGGCTCGCGCCGGTGAAGCGGGTCGTGGCTTTGCCGTGGTGGCCTCCGAAGTGCGCGAGCTGGCCAACCGGGCTCAGGCCGCCACCGTCGAGATCCAGAAGATGATCGAACAGCTGCAGGGCAATGCCCATCAGGCTGGCGAACTGATGGCCCAAAGCGTACAGCAGGCCGACAAGGGGGTGGAACAGGTGACCCAGGCCGGTACCCAGCTCGCCACCATAGTGCAGCGGGTACAGGGTGTCGCCGACATGAACCGCCACATCGCCGCCGCCTCCGAGCAGCAGAGCTCGGTCGCCGAAGAGATGCGCGGCAATCTGGAACAGGTCAAGCAGATTGCCGAAGGCTCCGTCGTGGTGCTGCGCGAGCTGCAAGAGGCCTCCGAGCTGGTCGAACAGCACAGCAAGGAGCTCGACAGCCAGATCCACTCCTTCAAGCTCGCCTGACTGCTCGCCCTGGTCGGGCATGACCGCGTTGTGCCCTGCCGCCGCTCCCGGCCATAAAAAAATCCGAAACCAGTGGTTTCGGATTTTTTCTATCGGACAAAGGGCAGGCTCGGCTATCGCCTTGCCCACTCTTGCACAACTTACTCGGCAGCCATACGGGCTTCGATGTAAGCCAGTGCGCGGTCGATACGCGCCAGTACGCGCTCCTTGCCCACCAATGCCATTACGGCGTCGATGGCAGGGGATTGACCCAGACCGGTGACGGCCACACGCAGCGGCATACCAACCTTGCCCATGCCCTGGCCCAGCTCGGCGGCAGTGGCTTCAATCAGCTCGTGCAGCGCTTCGGTAGTCCAGCTATCCAGTGCAGCCAGCTTGGTTTTGGCCAGAGCCAGCGGCTCGGCAGCCACGCCGCGCAGGTGCTTCTTGGCAGCGGCTTCGTCGATGGCCTCGCACTCTTCGAACAGGTAGCGGCTCTGGGCGGCCATCTCGACCAGGGTGTTGCAGCGCTCGGCCAGCAGGGTGACCACGTCGGCCAGCGCCGGGCCATTGCTGGTGTCGATCTTCTGGTTTTCCATGTGCCATGCCAGATGCTTGGCAACATAGGCCGGATCCAGGCTGCGCATGTAGTGGTTGTTCAGCCACAACAGCTTGTCGGTGTTGAAGGCGGAGGCAGACTTGGAGATGGCATCCAGGCTGAACAGCTTGATCATCTCTTCCAGGCTGAAGATCTCCTGATCGCCGTGGGACCAGCCCAGACGCACCAGATAGTTCAGCAGCGCTTCCGGCAGGTAGCCGTCGTCGCGGTACTGCATCACGGAGACTGCACCGTGGCGCTTGGAGAGCTTGGCACCGTCGTCACCCAGGATCATGGATACGTGGGCAAACTCAGGTACCGGCGCGTTCAGCGCCTTGTAGATGTTGATCTGGCGCGGGGTATTGTTGATGTGGTCTTCACCACGCACCACGTGGGTGATCTCCATATCCCAGTCATCGACCACTACGCAGAAGTTGTAGGTCGGCGCGCCGTCGGTACGGCGGATAATCAGATCGTCCAGCTCGGTGTTGGCGAACTCGATGCGGCCACGGACGTGGTCATCGAACACCACGGAACCTTCGGTCGGGTTGCGGAAGCGAATCACGTGCGGCGCATCGGCCGGGTGATCGTGGGCGTGGTCGCGGCACTTGCCGTCGTAACGTGGCTTCTCGCCGTTGGCCATCTGGCCTTCGCGCAGCGCTTCCAGACGCTCTTTGGAGCAGTAGCACTTGTAGGCACGGCCATCGGCCAGCATCTCGTCGATCAGAGCGTTGTAGCGATCGAAGCGCTTGGTCTGGTAGTAGGGGCCCTCATCCCAGTTCAGCTCCAGCCATTCCATGCCCTCAATGATGGCGTCGATTGCCTCCTGAGTGGAACGTTCCAGATCGGTATCCTCAATACGCAGCACGAACTCACCGCCCTGGTTCTTTGCAAACAACCAGGAATAGAGTGCGGTACGGGCACCGCCGACATGCAAAAAGCCGGTCGGGCTGGGAGCAAAACGGGTTTTGACTTTCATCTTTAAGCCTTGTGTAGAGGGCCTTGGGCCAATTCGTTAAAAAAACCGTCGCATTTTAGCACCGACAATCACGGATGGGAAAACCATGACGCCATTGCGGGCTAAAGTAGGGGGTTAAATCTGTCGCCATTTGCATCTGTAGCCCGATATTTGAAGAGGATCGCAAAACAGAAGCCCCGTTTCCGATTTGCTATGCACAATGCTGGAGAGCTGCCTCCTCCGGTCGATACCCAAATAACGCTCACCACACTTCTCACGAACAAGGAAGAGACGATGCAGTTCCGTTCTATCCAGAATCGCATTCTAGTGATGGCCGGGATCGCCATGACCGCAGCCCTGGTCATCCTGATCCTGCTCAACCAATACTCCGGCCAACAGACCCAACAACTGACCATCAGCTCCAGCCGTGAAGCGCTGCAGCAGGAGGCATGGCAGAAGGTCAGCGCCAATGCCCGCGCCGAGGCGGCCACCATCACCCAGCTGCTGCAAAAAGGGCTCTCCTACACCCAGCAGATGGCCAGCGCCCTCGCCCTGCAACAACAGGGCAAACTACCGCTGGATCGCCAGCAGGCCACCGACCTGCTCAAGGCACAATTGGCGTTGGAGCCCCAGCTCTATGGCGCCTTTGCCGGCTTCGAGCCCAACGGTTTCGACGGTCAGGATGCCAGCTTTGCCGGTCAGACCGCGCTCGGTAGCGACAGCAAGGGGCGCTTTGTCCCCTATTTCTATCGCGACAAGGATCAAATCGGCACCGATCTGCTGCTCTCCATCGAAAAAACCGACCCGGACGAATTCGGCAATCCCGCCAACGACTACTACGCCTGCCCGAAACGGGAAGGACGGTCTTGTCTGATCGATCCCTTCAAGGTGGATATCAACGGTCAGCAGGTGCTGGTGAGCACTATCACCACCCCCATCATGGTGGATGGTCAGTTCAAGGGGATCGCCGCGCTGGATCTGGCGGTGGACTCCATCAGCCGTCAGGCACAGTCCCTCAACAGCAACATCTATGACGGCAAGGGGGAAACCCTGATCGTCAGCGCCGCCGGTGTCATCACAGGCACCAGCGGTGATGCCAGCCTGCTCGGCAGCAGCGCAAGTAAGGTGCTGGGCAACCAGTGGCAGCAGTACCTGAAACCGGAAGTTCAGCGTCAGGAGCTGGACGAGTCATTCCGTATTTCCGTCCCCATCATGGTGCCGGGAATGAGCCGCAACTGGGCCATCATCGTCACCCTGCCCTACAAGGTGGTACTGGCGGGGGCCGATCAGCTGGAGAGCCAGCTCAATGAGATGAACCGGGCCGCGGTGACCCAGCAGCTGGTCGGTGCCTTTATCGTACTGGTACTGGCGCTGGCCACCATGCTGGTGATTGCACGCAGCATCACAGGCCCCATCCGTCAGATGGTCAGCCTGGTGGATGACATCGCCGATGGTGAAGGGGATCTCACCAAACGCCTCACGACCCGCTCGGTGGATGAGCTGGGGGATCTCGCCAAGGGGATCAACCGCTTTATCGACAAGCTGCAAGGGTTGCTCGGGGATGTGCTCAAGACTGCCAGCGAGGTGAACCGCTACGCCGGTGACACCGATCGCATTGCCGGTCAGACCGACAACAATCTGCAGCATCATCAGGCCGAGATGGAGCAGATGCTGACCGCGGTACAGGAGATGTCCTACGTCAGTCAGGAGGTCGCCACCCACGCCAACAATACCGCCGACTCGGCCAAACAGGCGCAAAGCGCTGCCGATCAGGGCAAGGAGCGCTTCCAGCAGGTGATCCAGTCGATGCACAAGGTCGCGGCAGAAGCCGGTAAAGGGGCCGAAGTGGTGGAAGGGCTGGCTCACGACAGCGCCCAGATCACCAGCATCCTCACCGTCATTCAGGGGATTGCCGACCAGACCAACCTGCTGGCCCTCAACGCCGCCATCGAGGCTGCCCGGGCTGGCGAACAGGGCCGCGGCTTTGCGGTGGTGGCCGACGAGGTGCGCAAACTGGCGGGTAATACCCAGCAGGCGGTGCAGAACACCCAGGAGTTGATAGAGAAGATCCGCCTCAGCTCTACCAATGCAGTCAACGCCATCACCCAGAGCCAGCAGCTGACCCATCAGGCGGTGGGCGAGGCGGATCTGGCGGAAGAGGCGCTCGGCAGCATCTACCAGGCCATCTCCACCATCAACGACATGACCTATCAGATCGCCTCCGCCGCCGAAGAGCAGAGCTCGGTCTCAGAAACCGTCTCCGGCAACCTGTCAAAAACCAACGCACTGGCCAACGACATTGCTCAGGATGCGACCGAAACGGCCAAAGCCAGTCAGGCATTGCGTCAGGCGGCCGACAAATTGCAGCAATTATTGGGTCAATTTCGTCTCAGCTGATAATTTTCCGCCTCAGGACTCTCCCCCTCGGGGGCGAGTCCGTTTACCATAGGCGACGAATTTGCCTGATGGCAGGCAATGTAGTGAGAGGTAAATGCCGTGCCCACCCCGGACCGTCGCCCACGAGGCCATAACAGACGAGCCCAGCAGCGTCGCCAAGACGAATCACAAGGATCCCTGCTCCATCGCATCAATGCCGCGACCCTGTCCCTGCGCCAACGTTTTGGCCAAGGGATGAGCAACCTCGGCCAACGCCGCCAGGATGCCAAAGCAGGCAAATTCAAGCTGTCCAGCCCGCTGCCCCGCAAAAACACCATAGGTCTGCTGATCCTGATCCCGCTCTGGTTGCTGGTACTGGCCTGGGAGCCGGCACCATCCGTTCCCAAAGCAGCCCCTTCCGGCTCGCTGGAAGTGCCGCTGGCCGTACCTGCTCAAGCTCTAACTGTCGGTAATGGCGCGGCAGGCAGTGCCCCCGCGGCAGCCAAGCCGGTCGAAGAGAAGGTCAACGGTACCTGGCTGCAACACGATGTGCAGGCGGGTGAGACCCTCTACTCCATCTGGCGTAAATTCGAGTTGCCGGGTGCCGAGCTGAGCCGCCTGATCGCCATCGAGGGACCGGATCGCCCCCTGACCCGCCTGCAATCGGGCCGCTCTATCTTCATCCTGGTGGACGACACCCGCCGCATCCAGCGGGTGGAGATCCGCTCCTACGGTCAGGCGGTTTATCGCTACGACCGGCAGGGCGAAGGGTTCGCCCTCAAGGAATAATAAAAACGGGAGGCGCTGGCCTCCCGTTTTTTTCAGTCAAATATCTTCAAATAAGCTACTGACTTCACAATATTTTTAGCTTGTTCAAAAAACGAAAGGGGTCAAATTGACAAGGATCGGCGCTAACGTACAATCGTTTGTGCTTTAGACAGGGATTGTTCTACGTGCTACTGGGACAAAGAGACGTGGTCAGTCATGAGCCAACCCCTGCTTGCAAGGCAAATGCAGCCCAGCACGGGCTTAGTTTCATTTTGTTATTGATAGGATTTAGCACATGTCTGACATTCGCACCGGCCAGGTAAAATGGTTCAACGAAACCAAGGGTTTTGGCTTTATTGAACAATCCCAGGGTCCGGACGTATTCGTTCACTTCTCCTCCATCCAGAGCACCGGTTTCAAAACCCTGGCTGAAGGTCAAAAAGTCCAGTTCACTGTGACCCAGGGCAAAAAAGGCCCTCAGGCTGAAAACGTTACTCTGGTCTAAGCCCGCGCCAGTGAATCATGCAGGAGGAGCCAAGGCCCCTCCTCTTTTTTGCCCGCAATTCTCGCCTTCCACCACCAGTCACAACCGCTTGCCTCGTACAATCCGCACCATGAGCCCACATCCCCTTCCTGTTGGCAGGAGGTGGTAGAGACGCGCCTAGTAAACGCCAGATACGACAAAGCATCGCAGCGCGATGTGATGGGTAATTCAAAGGGATTATGAAAGCTTCGAAGAGAGATTGGAGCGGGAAACGAGACTCGAACTCGCGACCCCGACCTTGGCAAGGTCGTGCTCTACCAACTGAGCTATTCCCGC
>NZ_JAAKXB010000022.1:0-42297 GCF_029479985.1 Aeromonas sp. A600620
CAAGGAGGCCAAGATGGACTTGCGACTGAGACCCTATAAGGGAAAACGCCCGCAACTGGGCAAACGGGTGTATGTAGATCCCTGCGCGACACTGGTGGGCGATATCGAACTGGCCGACGACGCCAGCATCTGGCCCATGGTGGCGGCACGGGGGGATGTGAACCATATCCGCATCGGCGCCCGCAGCAACATTCAGGATGGCACCGTATTGCATCTGACCCGCAAGAGCGTCAGCAATCCGACCGGCTATCCGCTGCTGATCGGTGAAGATGTCACTGTGGGTCACAAGGCGATGCTGCACGGCTGCACCATAGGCAACCGGGTGCTGGTCGGCATGGGTGCCATTCTGCTTGATGGCGTCGTGGTTGAAGATGATGTGATGATCGGCGCAGGTTCACTGGTGCCACCGGGCAAGCGACTCGAATCGGGCTTTCTATATATAGGGAATCCCGTCAAACAGGCTCGTCCGCTCAAACCCGCCGAGATCGCCTTCCTCAAGACCTCGGCCGACAATTATGTGCTGCTCAAGGATGAGTATCTGCAAGAGACCTGATAGGGCTGGCAGAAACAGGAAGCCCGGCATGATGCCGGGCTTCGCTTCTTATATAGCTATCTATATAGCCGTGCAGAACGGCTGACCGGAAATCAGTGGGCCTGATCCCAGTTGTCGCCGGTACCCGCTTCAACCAGCAGCGGCACATGCAGTTCGGCAGCGGCCGACATCTTCTCCTTGATGATGGCGGTATACTCCTCCAGCTTCTCTTCGCGGATCTCGAACACCAGTTCATCGTGTACCTGCATCAGCATGCGGATCGACTCATCCCCGATACCGCGGATCCAGCTGTCCACGTTGATCATGGCGCGCTTGATGATATCGGCGGCCGTGCCCTGCATAGGCGCGTTGATGGCGGCCCGCTCGGCTGCCTTGCGCAGACCGGCGTTGCGGGACTTGATATCCGGCAGATAGAGGCGACGACCAAACAGGGTCTCGACATAACCCTGGGCTTCCGCCTGCTGGCGGGTACGCTCCATATACTCCAGCACGCCCGGGTAGCGTTCGAAGTAGAGATCCATGTACTTCTGCGCTTCGGCACGACCGATCCCCAGCTGCTTGGCCAAACCGAAGGCACTCATGCCGTAGATAAGACCGAAGTTGATCGCCTTGGCGCTGCGGCGCATGTCGGTGGTGACCGCATCGAGCGCTACACTGAATACCTCGGCGGCAGTCGCCTTGTGGATGTCCTTGCCCTCGGCAAAGGCGGTCAGCAACCCCTTGTCACCGGAGAGGTGCGCCATGATGCGCAGCTCGATCTGGGAGTAGTCCGCCGCCACCAGCTTGTAACCGGCGCTCGGAATAAAGGCCTGACGGATCCGGCGCCCCTGCTCGTTGCGCACCGGGATGTTCTGCAGGTTGGGATCAGATGATGACAAACGGCCCGTAGCCGCTACCGCCTGATGATAGGAGGTATGTACCCGCCCGGTCTGCGGCTTGATCATCAGCGGCAACTTGTCGGTGTAGGTGGACTTGAGCTTGGCCAGCCCACGATGCTCCATCAGCAGTTGCGGCAGCTCATAGGTCTCCGCCAGCTCGGCCAGCACCTCTTCTGCGGTGGACGGTGCCCCCTTCGGCGTCTTTTTGATGATCGGTAGGCCCAGCTTGGTGAAGAGGATCTCCCCAAGCTGCTTGGGTGAGGAGAGGTTGAACTCCTGTCCAGCCAGCTCATGGGCCTGCTTCTCCAGCTCCGCCAAGCGCAGCTCGATCTCCTGGCTCTGCTGGTGCAGCAACTTGGGATCGATAGTGGTGCCGAGCAACTCCATCCGCGCCAGCACTGGCAGCAGAGGCAGTTCGATCTCGCTGAATACCTTGGCGAGACCCGGCACGGCCTCCAGCTGACCCCACAGCGCCTGATGAAGACGCAGGGTGATATCGGCATCTTCCGCCGCATAGGGGGCGGCCTGCTCCAGCTCGATCTGGTTGAAGGTGAGCTGTTTCACCCCTTTGCCCGCAATATCTTCAAAGGAGGTGGTCTCAACCCCGAGGTAACGCTTGGCCAGCGAATCCATGTCGTGGCGACTGGCGGTGGAGTTGAGCACATAGGATTCGAGCATGGTGTCGTAGGCGATACCTTGCAGGTCGATGTCGTGGTTGAGCAGCACGTTGCGATCGTATTTGAGATTCTGCCCCACCTTGAGACGGGTCGGATCTTCCAGCAGCGGTTTGAGCTTGCCCAACACCACGGCCTCGCTCAGCTGTACCGGTGCCCCCAGATAGTCATGGCCAAACGGCACATAAGCAGCCTTGCCCGGCTCAACCGCGAAGGAGACCCCGACGATCCGCGCCTCCATATAGTCGAGACTGGTGGTTTCGGTATCGAAGGCAAACAGCGGTGCCGCTTTCAGCTGTTCCAGCCAGCCGTCAAACTCGGCTTCGTCCAGAATGCAGCGGTAGTCGGTTTCGATGGCGGCAACCGGAGCGGCGCTCTCATCGCCAGCCTCGTTCTGTCCGGCGCTCTCGCTGCCCTCTTCACCACCGGATTCCAGCTCCTTGATCAGGTTGCGCAGCTCGTATTCGCGATAGACCGCCAGCAGGGACTCCTTGTCGACCGGCTTGAGCAACAGCTCTTCCAGACTCTGTTCCAGCTCGACATCGGTCTTGATGGTCGCCAGTCGATAGGAGAGACGAACCTGCTCTTCCTGCTCGCGGAACTTGTCGGCGAACGCCTTGGAGCCTCGGAAGCCGAGGGCGGCCACCTTGTCCAGGTTGGCGGCAATCTCGTCGATACTGCCAATCCCCTGCAGCAGAGCCAGTGCAGTCTTCTCGCCGACACCGGTCATACCGGGAATGTTGTCGACCTTGTCACCCATCAGGGCCAGATAGTCGATGATGAGCTCGGGCGGTACGCCAAACTTCTCGATCACCCCTTCCCGATCGGTCTTCACATCTTTCATGGTGTCGATCAGGGTGACATGATCGGAGACCAGCTGCGCCATATCCTTGTCACCTGTACTGATCAGCACCGGTAGCTGCTTCTCGGTCGCCTGGCGGGCCAGGGTGCCGATCACGTCGTCGGCCTCCACCCCCTCCACCATCAGGAAGGGGAAACCCATCGCCTTGATCATCTGGTGGATCGGGGCAACCTGGCTGCGCAGATCGTCCGGCATGCTGGCGCGGGTCGCCTTGTACTCGGGATAGATGTCATCGCGGAAGGTCTTGCCCTTGGCATCAAACACCACGGCCACATGACAGTCAGGATATTGCTTGCGCAGGCTGCGCATCATGTTGGCCATGACACGGACGGCGCCGCTCGGCAAACCGGTCGATGTGCGCAGATCGGCCTGCTGGGAGGCGAAGAAGGCGCGGTAAAGATAAGAGGAGCCGTCGACCAGAATAAGGGGGTTGCTAGGGGCCATGAAATCGTCCTGCCAGAGATAAACAGCCGCTAGGATGCCACAGGGCCCCCCTCACACCAAGGGGCGCAGCAACAGCACACAGCGCCTGATAAAGGGACTCAATCTGTGGATAACTCTGTGTTCAAAAATGGGGCGCATCAGAGCGCACAGTGATAAAACTGTGCATAAGAATATAAAAATCCATTAAAAACAATGCTTTGAGATCGCAAAAACCGATCGTGAGACAGTTAGAATGATCTCGATCAATGTGGAAAAAGATTTAAGGGAGTAGGTACGGCAGGATCCAAAACGAAACAATCCTAGCACAGCAAGATGACTTGACCAGCGGAGGGCGAGCGATAACCATACAAAAGTACAACAATCCATCCTGGCTCACATTTTCAACAACGAGGAGTTTGCCATGAAAAAAGTGGCCGTGATTTTGAGTGGCTGCGGTGTCTTTGACGGGGCCGAAATCCACGAGGCCGTCATCAGCCTGCTGGCGTTGGCCCGTCAGGGAGCCGCCGTCCAGTGCTTCGCCCCGAACGTGGCGCAGCTCCATGTCATCAACCACCTGACCGGTGAAGTGAGCGAAGGGGAGAGCCGCAATGTGCTGGTCGAAGCGGCCCGTATCTGCCGTGGCCAGATCAAGGATGTGGCCGAGCTGGATGCGGTAGATTATGACGCCCTGCTGGTGCCCGGCGGCTTTGGCGCGGCCAAGAACCTGTGTGACTTCGCTATCAAAGGAGCCGAGTGCCAGATCCAGCCCGATGTGCTGAAAGCGTGTCAGAGCTTTGCCAACGCCAACAAACCGGCCGCCTATATCTGCATCGCCCCCGCCATGATCCCGCAGATCTATGGCGCCGGGACGCTGGCGACCATCGGCCATGACGAAGGCACCGCCAACGCCATCGAGGCGATGGGTGGCAGCCATCTCAACTGCCCGGTCAACGAATTCGTGGTGGATCAGGAGCGCAAGGTGATCTCCACTCCGGCCTACATGCTGGCCAACAACATAGTCGAAGCGGCAGACGGCATCGAGAAGACAGTCAAGCAGCTGCTGGCGCTATAATCCTCACCCAGCCAAAAACAGACGGGCCGCTCATGGAGCGGCCCGTTTTCAATTCTGCCTGAAGGCGATGAGTTAGATGGTTTCGCCCATTTGATCCATTTTACCCAGCAGGGCACGCAGACGCTCCTGCCATGCAGTGTGCTCGTTGCGCAGCTGATGGTTCTCGTCTTGCAGCTTGCTGTTCTGCTCTTTCAGCTCGTCCAGCTCCATCTTCAGCAGGGAGATGTTGTCGACAGCGGATTGTACTTTGGATTCGAGTTGCTCAAGGACTTCTAGTGACATATGCATACCTGTTTGTTCAATTGCGATGCCCCACAGAGGGCGATTCAAGCGCGTGAAGCCAGCATACCCCGAGCGCATCGGCACAAACAAGCCAGTGCGCTGTAAAATGCGCCTTCCATAGATGTATTGTCTAAATATGCGTCTATTTTTCTCGCATCCTGCGCCCGAGCCGCGACAACACACTGAACCGTGCGTAAAAGACCCCGCCGCCCGCGCATCATTTGCCCCCTCCTGACGGCGCCGCCGTTATCCATGCAAGGCGATATAAGCCCCCAGCAACAGACAGGCGACGACATACATCAGCAGGCCATAAAGCAGGTTCCAGCGCAGGATCAGCCCGGCACTGAGGTTGTAGCGGGAGGCCAGCGCCAGATTGGAGCCGGAGAGCGGACTGGTGCCGGTGGCAAGCCCCCATCCCAGCAGGAAACACATACCTAGCAGGCTGGGATCCGGCGCCAGCGGCCAGAGCAGCGGCGCCAGCCCGGAGATACTGATGAGCGGATGCACCCCAACGATGGCCACCAGCAGGATCAGCAGCAGAGTGAGGGATGCCTCAAGCCAGCCAAAGTGGTTGAACAGTGGCAGGCCATGACCGGCACCGAGATCGATGACCGACAGCGCGCTGTTGATGCCTGCCGCAAGCAAACCGGCCCCCAGAAACAGCACCAGCTGACCGCCGATGGCGGGAAAGCGTTCCACCACCTGCCGCTTGAGGGCCGCCTTGCGCCCGACCCTAGGCATAAAAAGCAGCGCCAGCAGCGGGGCCACCAGCGCGATCACCGCCAGAATGCCGAGCTGGGGCCAGACCTGCTTGATGAGCAGTACCAGCAGCGCCAGCGTGACCGGCAACCCCAGGGTCTGCAGCCGCAGCGGATAACCGGCAAAGTCGGCTACCCCGATCCGCTCCACCTGCCAGGCAGTCAGCCCCATCGCCAGCAAGGCGGCGAGGATTCCAAACGGCAGAATATGGGAGAGCTGCAAGCCCGGCGCATAGGTGAGCGCCACCGCCATGGCGACAAAGAAGGGTGACCAGAAGGCAGCGGCACAGAAGATCCGGCTCAGCACCATCACCTGACGCCGCTCCAGGGTGCCATTGCGCTCCAGCCGATCGCCGATGATGAACAGCACCGAGAGGTTGATGACCGCCCCCAGCAGATTGAGGCTGGCCATAGTGCTCCACAGCCCCTTGCGTCCGGTCCAGGAGGTGGTGCCGGTCAAGAGACCTGAGGTGGCGAGGTTGAGGGTGCTCACCGCGGCAAACATGGTGAGCATATTGATGTTGGGCAGCAGCCAGTCACCGGCGGTGAGGGTCGCGCCCTGCCACCAGGAGAAGAAGAGCAGCAACAGCGCCGCGCCATACAAGGCCAGCGCCTGCCGCTTGGCGGCCCCCACCAGCCAGGGCCAGGTGAGCAGTGATGCCCCCCAGGCCGCCATGGCCGCTGGCCAAGGGGAGAGTCCCAGATAGAGATGGAGCAGGTTGAGCAGCCACATCCCCAAAATCAGATAACCCGACCAGCGTTTGGCCATCGACTACTCCGGCCGGGAGATCAGAGACACTGATCCATATCCAGTGAAGGCTTGTCGCACTCCGGACGGCCGACGATCTTGGCGGGTACGCCAGCGACCGTGGTATGAGGCGGCACCGGGTTGATCACCACGCTGCCCGCGCCAATTTTGGCACCCACGCCCACTTCGATATTGCCGAGCACCTTGGCGCCCGCCCCTATCATCACCCCTTCGCGGATCTTGGGATGGCGATCACCGCTCTCCTTGCCGGTACCACCGAGGGTCACGCTCTGCAGGATGGAGACATCATCTTCAATCACCGCCGTCTCGCCCACCACTATGCCGGTGGCGTGGTCGAACATGATCCCCTTGCCGATACGGGCGGCCGGGTGCACATCCACCCCGAACACCACCGAGATCTGGTTTTGCAGATAAAGGGCCAGCGAGCGGCGCCCCTGACGCCACAGCCAGTTGGCGACCCGATAACCCTGCAGGGCATGGAACCCCTTGAGGTAGAGCAGCGGGGTGGAAAAGAGATCGACCGCCGGATCCCGCTCCTGCACGGCGCAGATGTCGGCCGCCACTACCGTCAGCAGCTCGGGCTCGCTGCGCAGGGCCAGCTCGATCACCTCGCGCAGGGCGATGGCGGGCATGGTGGCGCTGTCGAGTTTGTTGGCCAGCTGGAAGCTGAGGGCCGAACGCAGATTCTTGTGATTGAGAATGGTGGAGTGAAAGAAGCTGGCCAGCATCGGCTCCTGAGCCGCCATGCACTGTGCTTCTTGCTGAATTTTGTGCCAGGTTTTGGCAACCAGTTCATCCATGTTGCAGCCTACTGTTGTTCTGGGTGAGGGCTCTGTTGTTCTTTTGTCAGCACCGAGATGGGGTCCATGTGGATGATGACATCCATCCGCTCGAATGCCTGGCGCACGGCCAGCTCGGCTTCATCGGCGATCTGATGGGCCTTGACCAGGGGGATCTGATCATCCAGTTCCAGATGCAACTGTACGAATCGGGTCGGCCCGGATTGACGGGTACGCAGGTCATGAACGCCGTGTACCCCTTCTACGGCACAGCAGAGGGCCATTATTCTCGCTTGTTCTTCCGCTGGCAACTGACGATCGAGCAGGGCCTGCACCGACTCGTAGCCGATATGTCCCGCCCCCCACAGCAGGAACAACCCGATCAGGATGGCAAACAGGCCGTCAGCCCAATACCACCCCTGCCCCGCCAGCACCAGCGCCAGCAACACCCCGGCGTTGAGCAACAGATCGGAGCGGTAGTGCAGCATGTCGGCCTTGATGGCAACGCTGTTGGTCTTGCGAATGACAAAGCTCTGGAAGCTGACGAGCAGCAGGGTCAGCACGATGGAGCCACCACTGACCCAGAGGCCCGCCTCCAGCCGCTCGATGGGTGCCTGCTTGAGCAGCGACGAGATGCCGTGCATCACCAGCAACAAAGCGGAACCGGAGATAAAGGCCGACTGGATGAGCCCAGCCAGCGATTCGGCCTTGCCGTGGCCAAAGCGGTGCTCGTCATCGGCAGGGGCCAGCGCATATCGGATGGCCAGCAGGTTGATGATGGAGGCGCTCACATCCATGAAGGAGTCAGTCAGGGATGCCAGCAAGGTTGATGAATCTGTCATCAGCCAGGCGATCAGTTTGCCGATGATGAGCAGGGTGGCGGTCGTGACGGCCGCCATGCTGGCAAAGGTAACCCAACGGGAATATTGTTGATGGCTCAAAACCGGCTTTCCTCTGGCGATGAAAAACTTATTATACCCTGACCCCGGCGTCAGTTTGGCGCGAAAATCTGCGGAATAACACCCGATGAACAGAATACTCCTGGTCGACGACGATCTTGAATTGACCCAGTTGCTCACCGAAATTCTGACCCTGGAGGGATTTCAGGTCACGGTCGCCGAGGATGGTGAAGAGGGGCTGCAACGACTGGCAGAGCAGAGCTTCAATCTGGTGCTGCTCGATGTGATGATGCCCAAACTCAACGGCTTCGCCATGCTGGCCAAGCTGCGCAAGACCCATGAAACACCGGTACTGATGCTGACCGCCCGTGGCGACAGCCAGGATCGGGTCAACGGTCTTGAGGCGGGGGCCGACGACTATCTGGCCAAGCCTTTCGATGACCGGGAGCTGCTGGCCCGGGTGCGCGCCATCCTGCGCCGTACCCAGAGCGCCCCGCCCCAGCGCGGCAACTCCTCCGACGAAGTCAGCTTTATGGACATAGTGCTGCAACCCGGCCTGCAGCAGGCCCGCTGCGGTGAGCAGCTGCTGGAGCTGACCGCCACCGAGTTCGGCCTGCTGGAGTGCCTGCTGCGCAACCCTGGCCAGATCGTCAGCAAGAGTCACCTCTCCGAGCAGGTGCTCGGCAAGAAGCTGGAACCCTTCGATCGCGCCATCGACATGCACCTGAGCAACCTGCGCAAGAAGCTGCCGGACCGCAGTGATGGCCAGCCCCGCTTCAAAACCGTACGGGGGCGCGGTTACCTGTGGCTAGAGCAAGAATAAAGAGTACCAGCTCCCTCAACGGCATATCGACCCACATCTTCCTCTGGTTCTGGTTCATGCTGCTGGTGATGCTGGCCGCCGTGATCAGCCTGCCCACTCTGGATCCTCGCAACCAGATCCCGCTGCCGACCCATGAGGCGGTGCGAATGCAGAAAAATGTGCAGGCCCTGCTCAACGCTGCCGATCCGAATCAGGATTTCGATCTGGCCAAAACGATGGACAAGATCGCCATGCTCCCGGTGGACAATGTCTACCTGCGCGACGAGAGGGGGCAGATCCAGTCCACCACCCATCCGCGCAAGTTTGTGGTGCGCTTTATGGTGGACGCCGATGACCCGGCCAAACCCATGCTGGGCAACGAGGATCGCAAGGCGATCGCTGGTCCCTTCCTGATGGAGCACCGCGGCCATCGCTATCACGTCTATTTCGGCCTCAATGCCGAGAACCCCTACCTGTTCCTGTTCATACAGGTGCTGGATCACCCGATCCGCATTCTGGGCATCTCGATGCTGGTCAGCACCCCGCTCTGCCTGCTGCTCGCCTGGCGGCTGACCCGCCCCATCCTGCAGTTGCAGAAATCGGTCTCCCAACTGGCGGCTGGCAATCTGGAGGTACAGATCCCCAACCTGGGACGGGGCGACGAGATCGGCCAGCTGGCGGATAACGTCAGCCGCATGGTGGAGACACTCAAGAGCATGATCCAGAAGCAGAAACAGCTGCTTTCCGATATCTCCCACGAGCTCCGCAGCCCCCTCACCCGGATGCAACTGGCGCAGGCGCTGATCCGCCGCAAGCAGGGTGACAGCGCCGAGCTGGCTCGGATCGAATCGGAGATCGGACGCCTGGACAAGCTGATCGGCGATCTGCTGGATCTGTCGCGAGTGCAGCAGCATGTGGAGGCGCCGGTGGTACATCCGCTGGCCGACCTGCTGGAACCCATCCTCGAAGATGCCATGTTCGAAGCGAATCAGAGTGGCAAACAGCTCAGACTGCCGCCGCTACCCGCAGAGTCGATCCAGATGTGGCCCGAGCTGCTGGCCCGGGCCGTGGAGAACCCCCTGCGCAATGCCCTCAAATATGCCCGCGAGTTCATCAAGGTGGACTGGTATCGGGAGGGACTGGAGTGGGTGATGACCATTCGGGATGACGGCCCCGGCGTGCCTGACGAGCAGCAGGCGCTGCTGTTCCAGCCCTTCTTCCGGGTGGATGATGCCCGCAACGCCAAAACTGGCGGTACCGGGCTGGGGCTGGCCATCGCCTCGGAGGCAATACAGCGCCACGGCGGCACCATTGCGGCCAGCAACAATCACCCGACCGGGCTGACCATCACCATCCGCTTGCCCATCGCCTGATCCTTTTCATCCGGACGGGCGCTGGGTATGCTGGCGCCCCTTCTTGGCTTTACATCTCTTTGCAGGAGCTCGTCATGCTCGATATCGTCCTCTACCAGCCGGAAATTCCGCCCAACACCGGCAATATCATCCGGCTTTGCGCCAATACCGGTTACCGGCTCCATCTGATCGAGCCGCTGGGATTTGAGTGGGATGACAAGCGGGTAAAGAGGGCGGGACTCGACTATCACGAGTTTGCCGAGGTGAAGCGCTGGCCGAGCTATGAGGCCTTTCTGGCCGCCGTGGCGCCCAAGCGGGTGTTTGCCTGCACCACCAAGGGCCGCACCGCGCACTCGGCAGCACAATATGCCCTTGGCGACGCCCTGCTGTTTGGCCCGGAGAGTCGCGGCCTGCCCATCGAGATCATCGAGAGTCTGCCATTCGAGCAGCGGCTACGCATCCCTATGGTGCCCCAGAGCCGCAGCATGAACCTATCCAACGCGGTGTCTGTCTTTGTCTACGAGAGCTGGCGCCAGCTCGGCTACGACGGTGCCATGTAAGCGCCACCGATGATCAGTGGCGGGCGTCGAGCAGATGCCCGCTGCGCTCCAGCCGCCAGCAAGTGACCCCCAGCGACAGACCGCGCCCCACCATCAGCGCCGCCATCGCCGCCCATAACGCGGCCACGCCCCACGACTGACAGAGCCACCAGATCGGGAAGAAGCCGCCAAACGCGGCCAGCAACATGCTGTTGCGCATCTCCCGCGCCCGGGTCGCTCCGATAAATACGCCATCCAGCAGGAAGCACCAGACCGCCAGCAAGGGCATGGCGATCAGCCAGGGAAGCTGACGATGTGCCTCCGCCATCACGGCCGGAATGTCGGTGATATAGCCGATAAGGTGGGCACCAAAGAGGGCAAACACCAGGGTAAAACCACTGGCAATGAGGGCGGCCCAGCCCAGATTGAGCACTATGGCCTCCCGCAGTTTCTGCCGATCCCTCAGGCCGATGGCCCGCCCCACCATGGCCTCCACCGCGTAGGCAAAGCCATCGAGCCCGTAGGAGATGAGCATCAGGAAGTTGAGCAACACCGCATTGGCGGCCACCGCCACATCCCCCAACCGTGCCCCTTGCAGAGTCATGAAGGCGAAACAGAGCTGCAAACAGAGGGAGCGCAGGAAGATATCGCGGTTGAGGCCGAGCAGCCGCACCATGGGCGCAAGCTGCCGCCAGCGCTGCCAACCATCCTGCCACACCGTCGGCGCCAGTTGCCGCAGCTGACGGCGTACCAGCCAGATACCGACTGCCAGCGCGCAGTAGTCCGCCATGACCGAGGCCGCCGCCACACCCCGCACCTGCCAGCCGAGTCCCAGCACAAACAGGGCATCGAGCGCCATGTTGACCAGATTGGTGAGGATCAGCATCACCATGGGGCTGCGGGCATCCTGCATCCCCAACAGCCAGCCCATGACCACCAGATTGCAGAGCGCCGCCGGGGCACTCCAGATCCGCACCGCCACATATTGGCCCGCATAAAGCTGCACCTCGGGCGAGCCGCCACTCAGGGCGATCAGTCGTGGCAACAGGGGGAAGAGCAACAACAGCAGCGCCAGGCCGAGAGCAATGGCCAGCCCCAGCGCCCGCAGCAGGGTATCGAGCTGGGCACGACCGTCGGCGGCGCCGAGCGCCTGCGCCGTCAGGCCGGTGGTCGACATCCGCAAAAAACCGAGCAGCCAGAAGATGAGGTTGATCAGGGTCGCACCGACCGAGACGCCCCCCAGAAACCAGGCCTGACCGAGATGACCGATCACCCAGGTGTCCACCAGCCCCAGCAAGGGGGTGGTGATATTGGAGAAAACCATGGGCAGGGCGAGCGCAAAGACGGCGCGGTGGCGAGAGGGATCTCGCCACCAGGGGGCAACAGCTGGGGTCACGCTCAGTTGCCTGTCAGCTTCAGGATGCGGGAGAAGTCAGAGAGCATGGTGGCCATCTGCACCCGTGGCACCTGACCCGGCGCCACTTGCGGGCGGAACACCGCCTGCAGCTTGCCATTGGGATTGATGAGCACGATGGAGGCGGAGTGATCGATCAGGTAATCCTTCTCCCCCTGATTGGCGATGGAGTAGATAAGCCCCAGATTGCGCACGAACGGGAACAGCTTGTCGTGGGGGGCAGTGGCCGCCTTGAACTCGGGATTGAAGAAGGCGGTATAGGTCTTGAGGCGTGGAATGTCGTCACGCTGGGGATCCGCCGAGATAAACACCACCTGACTGTCGGGCGCCATCTTCTTCAGCTGGTCATAGACGGAACGCATATCTGCCAGGGTGGTGGGGCAGATATCGGGGCAGAAGGTGTAGCCGACAAACAGGAAGGTCCAGTGCCCCTTCAGGTTGGCAGGAGTGAACGGCTGGTTGTCCGCATCGGTAAAGGCGAAATCGTTGATATCCCGCCCCGCCGGATAGTAGTCGGCCTGTTCAGGCTGCTCTGGCTGCGTGGCGTAGAACACCAGGATCAGGCAGGCTGTCAGCAGCAGAAAGAGCAGGGGATAGCGGAGCTTCATCATAACAAGAGACCCTTTCAGTTCGAGACAGATGGCCAGCAGTGACCGGACAAGAGGGGGGCATTGTACCCCAGCGAACCGCCAAGGTGGGTCAACCTTGTGCAGCACCCTCTCGGGAGTCGACCATTTGGCATAATTAATCGCCAGTTGCGGCCATAAAAAAACCGGCCCCCTCGGGTGCCGGTTATGGGTGGATTTGTTTGTCTCTTATGCTCAGGGGCGAGCGTTACGCCCCTGCTGCAACATCTTGCCGATGGCCCGCACGCCGATGGGAATAACGGGCGCCAGCCAGCCCTCTTCCCCCTGGCGATCACCGTGACCCCGTTTGAACAGCAGCACCAGACGCACCACCTTCTCTTTCGGGCATCCCAGCCAGAGCGTCCAGTGCGAACCACGATGGTGCAGCCAGAGACCGTAAAACCAGGTCATCCGGCTACCTTTGACAAAACGGGTGATTGACGATTCCGCTGGCGCAGCCCCAGCCTCTGAATCCCATGGCGATCTTGATGCCATACCAGTCCTCCTTGACCGACAGGTCATGTTGCTTCGTCGGCCTGAACTGGGAACAGGCCCGTCACGACTATCTGCAACCATTACGAGTGGTCCCCTTTGCCTGACAAGGCTCGGGATCTCCCCACTCCCCCTTCATATCCCGTGAAGGTGTACTGCCCGATTCTCGTTGTTACCGGCCCTCCCGTCCTGCGCATTGCGATGGTCAGAGGGAGGCGCCAAGCCCAGTCTCGGCGACAGGGCACTGATCTGAGCATATATCTGAAATGGATGATTGGTAGCCGGTCGCGCAGGACAAAAATGCCGCCACCGATGATCTGTTTGATATGACAAGGAAAGTGCGCCAGAAACAGCACGGCCTCCCGAAGGAGGCCGTGTGACAAACGCAGTTGGCGGGCATGATTACATCCAGTCGGCGTTGCGGATCACCCCGACAGCCAGTCCTTCGATGGTGAGCTGCTGGCAGGAAAGATCCACCTCGATGGGGGAGAGCTCTTCATTTTCCGGCAGCAGCCATACCTGACTGCCCTTGCGCTGGAAGCGCTTGACGGTGACATCCTCATCGAGACGAGCCACCACCACCTGACCGTTGCGCACCTCCTGAGTCTTGTGCACCGCCAGCAGGTCGCCATCCAGGATGCCGATGTTCTTCATGCTCATCCCCTGCACCCGTAGCAGAAAATCTGCCCGCGGATGGAACAGGGCGGGATCCACCTGATAGTGGCTCTCGATATGCTCCTGCGCCAGGATAGGTTCACCGGCAGCCACCTTGCCAATCAGGGGCAGGCCGCTCTCTTCCTGCACCTCTTCCTCCTCTTCAAGCAGCAGGCGGATGCCGCGGGACGTGCCCGGCATGATCTCGATGACCCCTTTTTTGGCCAGGGCCTTCAGATGTTCTTCGGCCGCATTGGCCGACTTGAAACCAAGCTTCTGGGCAATCTCGGCGCGAGTCGGCGGCATGCCGGTTTCGCTCATATTCGCCTTGATCAACTCCAGCACTTCGGCCTGGCGGGGAGTAAGGGGTTTCATAGAATGGGCACCTGTCTTTTTATACAGCACACTGGCAGTATATACAGTGCAGTGACCAAGGCAAGGCAGAGCTGACATTTGTCGCGACAAACCGCTCATTTATCGCTGTTTTGATCCTGCGCAGCTGACTCATCGTACCTCTCGGCGACAAGGGGCCGCCGATTTGCTATGCTCACGCCGCATTTTTTTGGAGAGCAGACGCACATGTCCCTAGGACAGAAGATTTCCAGAGCCATCTTGCAATGGCCGGTCAGCGGCTTGGTCAATCACAAGAGCCTGCCGGAAAATCCCATCACAGAACTCAATCTGGATCCGGCCAGACCCATCGTCTACGCCCTGAAGACCAGTTCGATCACTGACCTGATGACCCTGCAGCAGTGCTGTGAGGATCTCGGTCTGCCCGGCCCCTTCACCCCGCTGGAACTTAACGGCCAGCTGCTGCCGCGCTATGTCTGTCTGGATCGTCCGCCTCCCCTGTTTGGCAAACGCAGCAAACCGCTCCCCTTCCTGCAGGAGTTCCACCAGCTGCTGGATCTGCACAAGCAGGATCCCGAACTCGATATCCAGGTGGTGCCCGTCACCCTGTTCTGGGGCCGCGCCCCGGGTCGGGAAGGCGAAGAGGCATCCGGCCTCAACATCATCAGCAGTCTGGCGCCGAACAGGCTGAAGAAAGCGCTCATCGTGATCCTCAAAGGTCGCGAGAATCTGGTGCGCTTCTCGCCGCCGCTCTCCCTGCGCTACATGGCGGACAAACATGGCACCGACGAAGGGATCGCCCACAAACTGGCGCGGGTGGCTCGTACCCATTTCAGCCGCCAGCAGCTGGCCGCCACCGGCCCGAAACTGCCGAACCGCCACCTGCTGTTCAAACAGCTGCTCGACTCCGAAGTGATCCAGCAGGCGATTGAAGAGGAGGCCCAGCGCGAAGGGATCAGCCTCGAGAAAGCCAAGAAGCGGGCTCACGGCTATATGGACGAGATCGCCTCCGACTTCTCCTATCGGCTGATCCGTCTCGGCGAGAGCTTCCTCGGCTGGCTGTGGAACAAACTCTACCGCGGGCTCTCCGTCAACGGCGCCGAGAAGGTACGCCAGCTGGCACAGGAGGGGCACGAGATCGTCTACGTTCCCTGCCACCGCAGCCACATGGATTACCTGCTGCTCTCCTACGTCATCTACCACCAGGGGATGGTGCCGCCCCATATCGCGGCGGGCATCAACCTCAACTTCTGGCCGGCGGGCCCGATTTTCCGCCACGGCGGCGCCTTCTTCATCCGCCGCACCTTCAAGGGCAACCCGCTCTACAGCACGGTATTTCGTGAATACCTCAACCTGCTGTTTGCCAAGGGTTACTCGGTGGAGTTCTTCACCGAGGGTGGCCGCTCCCGTACCGGTCGCCTGCTACCGCCCAAGACCGGCATGCTGGCGATGACCCTGCAGGCGATGATGCGCGGGCTGGACAGACCGGTCACTCTGGTGCCCGTCTATCTCGGTTACGAGCACGTGATGGAGGTGAACACCTACCACAACGAGCTCAAGGGCAGCCGCAAGGAGAAAGAGAGCTTCCTGCAGGTGCTCGGCATCCTGCGCAAGCTGCGCAACTACGGCCGCGGCTTCGTCAACTTCGGCGAACCGCTGACCCTCAACAGCTACCTGAGCGAGCATATTCCCGACTGGAAACAGCACATCGGGGAAGAGGAGCGTCCGGAGTGGATGGCGGGTACCGTCAACGAGCTGGCCGAGCTGCTGATGACTCGCATCAACGGGGCTGCCGCGGTCAATGGCCTGACCCTGAGCGCGCTGGCACTGCTGGCCGCCGAGCGCCACGCCCTGACCCGCGACGAGTTGCAGGCCCAGCTCAACACCTATCTGGATCTGCTCAAGCAGGTGCCCTACAGCCCGCACAGCACCATGCCGGCCGAAGATGCCGCCACCCTGCTGGATCAGGCGATGGAGCTCAACAAGTTCGAGGTGAGCGAGGACAAGCTGGGCCAGATCATCAGTCTCGACCGCTATCAGGCGATCCTGCTGACCTACTACCGCAACAACATCCTCCACCTGTTCGCCATGCCCTCGCTGGTAGCAGCCCTGATCGAGCGTTGCGAAGGGATCTCACACAGCGAGCTGCTGGCCCGCTGCATCGACATCTATCCGCTGCTCAAGACCGAGCTGTTCCTGCGCTACGAAGAGGATGAGCTGCCGGCGCTGGCCGACAGCCTGCTCGACGCTCTGCAAACCCAGCAACTGATCGAGACCCGCGATGACGGCTACTGGGTCAATCCGGCCAACCAGATGCGCCTGCTGCTGCTGGCTGAGAGCATTCAGGAGACCCTGCAACGCTACGCCATCGTGCTGACCCGGGTGTTGGCCCAGCCCCATATCGAGGCGGAGCAGCTGGAGGCGGATGGCCTGATGATGGCAGAGCGCCTCGGCACCCTGCACGGCATCAACGCCCCCGAGTTCTTCGACCAGAAGCTGTTCAGCACCCTGATCCACACGCTGCGCAAGGAGGGCTACCTCTCCCCCGAGTGCAAGCCGGATCTCGGCCGCTTCCAGGCGCTGGCCGACAACATAGTGCCGCTGCTGAGCAACAAGATCCGCCGTACCATTCAGGCAGGCAATCAGCTCTGATCTGCAACACAAACAAAGAAGGCCGCATCATGCGGCCTTCTTTTTATCCAGTTTTACTCGGGGCGCAATCACGCCAGCAGGTAGTCAAGCACCAGACCGGCAAACACCAGCGCCCCCACATAGTTGTTGTTGAGAAACGCCTGGAAGCAGGCTTCCCGCTGCCGCTCGCGAATGAGCCGCTGCTGATAGACAAACAGCACCGCCGCTCCCAGCAATCCCCAGTAATACCAGCCCCCCAGCGTCATCAGTTGCCCGACCGCCAGCAACAGCAGCAGCGTCGAGAGTTGCAGTGCGCCGATGATCCGCTTGTCGTAACGACCAAACAGGATGGCGCTGGATTTGAGGCCGATCTTGAGGTCGTCATCTCGATCCACCATGGCGTACTGGGTGTCGTAAGCCACGGTCCAGAGCAGGTTGGCGAAGAAGAGCAGCCAGGCCACCAGCGGCAGGGCATCCGCCTGCGCCGCATAGGCCATCGGGATCGACCAGGAGAAGGCCATCCCGAGCACCAGCTGGGGATTGGAGATAAAGCGCTTCATGAAGGGGTAGCTCACTGCCAGCAGCAGGGCGACAAACGACAGGCCGATGGTGAGCGGATTCATGGTCAGCACCAGACCAAACGAAATAAGCGCCAGCACGAAGAAGAGCGCCAGCACCTCCCACGGCTTGACTCTGCCCGTGGGCAAGGGGCGTCCAGCGGTGCGTTTGACATGACCGTCGAAGTTGCGATCCGCATAGTCGTTGATCACGCACCCTGCCGAGCGCATCAGAAAGACGCCGACCACAAACACGGTCAGCACCCAGAGATTGGGCAGGCCACCGGCGGCCAGCCAGAGCGCCCACAGGGTTGGCCACAGCAGCAGCAGAGTGCCTATGGGTTTGTCGACGCGGGCCAACTGCATATAGGCAAGTCCCCGCTCCTTGGTTAACAGATTCACTCCAGCTCCTTGTCACAGACGAGAGAGGGCAGAAACAGCTCGTGCACCAGCAGTGGCCACTGCCCCAGAAACAGACGGGAACGACGCCCCCAGACAGTGGCGGCCGGGCAACGGGGATTGGCGGCAATATCGAAACGGGCCAGCTGCAGGTGATCGCGGCGGGCAGGCTCATGGCCAAATACCCGTTCACCCAGCGGCTGCTCGCCAAGCTCTGCAATGCCGCTCCCTTGCAGTGCGTCATCGGCAAACAGGGTCCAGCCCAGCACGGCGGGCCCACGATCCCCGTGCAGGATCACCTCGCGGCAGGTACCGGCCGGCGAGGCCGAATCCACCAGCCACTGCTCATCGGCAGTAAGGGCGACCGGGTGATTGCCCAGCCACTCCACCGAAAAGTGGCGATTGTGCTGACGCAGCCGCCGTGTCATGGAGCCGGACTCCAGCAGCCAGGGGCGCAAGTTGGCGGGCAATTCACAACATTCGGGGGCCAGCCACCCGCTTAACGGCGTGAGAGGAACAGTCAACTCGGACTTCACAGCTTCACCATCCAGAGATTTCCGTGTTCAGGTTAAAATCCGGTTTATTATCCGTAAATCAATAGCGAAATGTAAGAACATCCGTGCTTGACGGCCCCGATGGCAACATCAAAAATGGGTTATCTCTTGCTGATGAGCCATCTATATGAAGATCTTCAAAATTCTGCTGGTGTTGTTACTGAGCTGTGGTGCGCTGCATGTACAAGCCTCATCCGAAGAAGAGCCGCCCGCAGAGGGAGAAGAAGCAGCCGCAGCCGCCAAGCCGGGCTTTTCCTACCACGCGCTCGACCCCGACATCATCACCAACTACCTGAGCAACGGCAAAACCCTCGGTTATGTCCGAGTCACGGTGGAGCTAATGGCGGAAAACGAAGCCGACCTCAAGCTGCTGGAGCAGCATGACCCGCTGATCCGAGATACCATCATTCGTTTGATGGGCAGCAAGAGCGCCGAGCAGATCAAATCCCTGGTCAGCCGTGAAGAGTTGCGCAAGGAGTGCGAAACCAAGGTCAACGAACTGCTAGTCAAAGAGACTGGCAAGAAAGCGGTGCGCGAGCTCATCTTCACCAAGTTCCTTTACCAGTAATCCCTCCCGAAACAATCGCTTATTGGCATAACGGCCAATAAGCGAGCTTTACCGATTCACTCGAAATGAAAATCGATTACAATACGGCCGTCGAGTCTTAGAGGTAGTCGTTATGGGCAGCAAGACCCTGTGTGAGTGGCGTCGCCACGAGATCCCCACTGATCTCAAAGCGTTGCGCAAAATTGTTCGCAAGCCGAAATTCGTCTGCGGCAAGTGCGCCCGCAGCGCCAATGACAAGGGTTACCTCTGCCAGCCACTCCGCTTGAAAGAGGAGTAACCCCTCACGGTCAGTGCACTATTGATCGGTCCAACCCTGTCGTCCCTGCTCGAACAATCTGCGCGCCTGGGTATCGTTCGGGCAGACACCGCGATACTCCTCGCCTGAGCGGCCAGCCAAATAGAGATGCTCGGGGCGGCAATACCATGCCAATCCCTTCTGATGTCCCTGCTTCCACAGTTCGGTATCCACCTTCTTGCCACACTGGCCCTGATGGAACTCAACCCGTTCGGTGGTGAAGCCCAGCTTGCCGTCAGCCTCCCCCACTTCGCTCCACACCTTCTCGCAAGGGTCATCGTTGGAGACACAGCCCCCCAGCAGGGCCGCCAGCAATATGATGGAAAGTCGCATAGTCATCCTTGAGTGTCGTTTGAGCTGTTCATTCTTGACCAGCCAGGGGATGACCACAAGCAACTTGCATCCCCCCTGTGAGCGCACCAAAAAAATCAGGCGGGCACAATGCCCGCCTGTTCATTCAATGCTATGGATCACGGGTTGTTGAAGGGGTCATCGAAGGGATCATCGTCCTGCCAGCCTTCTTCTTCCCACTGATCCAGCTCTTCTTCCCAGGAATCCGGCTCCCAATCATCATCAGAGGAGTCGTAATCCGGCTTGTGTCCACCCATCTTCACTCTCCTTGGATAGTTCACCCGCACTCCAATTTTATCCGGAATTGTCGGGCTCGCCAGTCAGAGGAAGTTCAAAGTTTGACCAAGGTGCGGCCGGCGATCTGGCCTTGCGTGATGGCCTCGGCGGCCTCCACTACCTGCTCCAGCCCAATCTCGGTGACCGCCTGTTCAAAGAAGCTGGCAGGCAGATCCCGTGCCAGTCGCTGCCACGCCAGTTGACGACGTTCAAACGGGCACATCACCGAATCGACCCCCTGCAACCGCACGTTGCGCAGGATAAAGGGCATCACACTGGTCGGCAGATCGAAACCGCCCGCCAGCCCACAAGCTGCCACAGCGCCGCCATAGTTCATCTGGGCCAGCAGCTTGGCCAGCACCTGACTGCCGACGGTATCGATGGCAGCGGCCCAAAGCTGCTTCTCCAGCGGTTTGGCAGGCACCTGCAGCTCGCTGCGCGGCACGATGCGGCTGGCACCCAGTGCGGTCAGCATGGCGCCCTGCTCTTCGGGACGACCGGTCAGCGCCGCCACCTGATAGCCAAGGGCCGCCAGCAGGGCGACCGAGGTGGCCCCCACACCGCCTGCCGCGCCGGTGACCAGCACCTCGCCACTTGCGGGAGTAATACCCGCCTCTTCCAGCGCCAGCACGCAGAGCATGGCGGTGAGACCGGCGGTACCGATGCACATGGCCTGGCGCTCATCCAGCCCGGCGGGCAATGGCACCAGCCAGTCCCCCTTGACCCGCGCCTGTTCGGCCATGCCGCCCCAGTGCCCTTCGCCCACGCCCCAACCGGTCAGCACCACCTTGTCGCCGGGCTGATAGCGGCTGTCGGCAGACTCGAGCACGGTACCGGCGAAGTCGATACCGGGCACCAGCGGCCACTGACGCACAATCTTGCCCTTGCCGGTTATGGCCAACCCATCCTTGTAGTTGATCGAGCTGTAAGCGACCGCCACCCGCACTTCACCTTCCGGCAACTGGCTCTCGGTCAGCCGAGTCAGAGTCGGAACAGTCTTGCCGTCTTGGTTTTCCAGTAACAGAGCCTTGAACATGGTTGCCTCTTTGATGACGTGTGAAACGGGGATCAGCTGCTTTGACGCTTTTGCAGTTGAAAATCGAGAGCCAGAGCAGTGCCCATCATGGGTTCAGTCGTTCTCCAGCGCGGTGAGACAATGAGAGAGGGTGCGCGCCAGCGCCCCCTGATTGCGCAGCACCACGGCGCGGGCCTGCTCGCCCATCTCGCGGCGGGCGTTGCCGTCGGCAAACAACTGGCTCACCTGCTCGCCCAGCTCGGCGGCATCGGCCACGATGGCGGCGCCACCCTGAGCCACCAGCTGGCGGGTGATGTCGCTGAAGTTGAAGTAGGCGGGGCCGGTCAGGCAGGGCTTGCCGAGGGCTGCCGGCTCCAGCAGGTTGTGACCGCCAATCTTCACCAGACTGCCACCAACGAAGGCCACATCGGCCGCCGCCAGCATCAGCGGCAGCTCGCCCATGGTATCGCCGAGATAGACCTTATCCTGTGCTCCAACCGCGGCATGACTGGTGCGCCGCACGCAGCCGTAAGGGGCACACAGCTCGGCCACCCGGTCGAACCGCTCGGGGTGGCGCGGCACCAGAATGAGCAGCGCGTCGGGCTGGCGTTTGAGCAGCAGATCGAAGGCGGCCAGCACCTGCTCGTCCTCACCCTGATGGGTGCTGGCGGCGATCCAGACCGGCCGCTCGGCGCCCAGCTGCTGGCGCAGGGCGCGCCCCTTAGCCTGCACCTCGTCACCAAACTGGATATCGAACTTGATGGAGCCGGTCACCGCCAGCCGCGAACGATCGATGCCGAGGTGGGCGAAGCGGTCGGCGTCATCCTGATGCTGACAGAGCAGATGGGTCAGCGGCCGGCTCAGGGCATCGAAGGCGCCGTGGAAGCGGGCATAACGCTGGCAGGAACGCTCGGAAAGACGGGCGTTGATGATGGTCACCGGCAGGTGGCGCGCCTCACAGGCGGCCAGCCAGTTCGGCCAGAGCTCGGTCTCCATCACCCAGAGCGCGCGCGGCTTGAAGGTGTCGAGAAAGGCGGCAATGGCCCAGGGGTAGTCGAGCGGCGCGTAGCGATGGATCACCAGATCCCCCAGCCTGGCAGCCTGATCGGCGCCGGTGCGGGTGGTGGTGGTGAGCAGGATCGGCAGATCGGGCCGCTCCGCCTTGAGGGCGCGAATGAGCGGCGTGATGGCCAGCGTCTCCCCCACGCTCACCGCATGGATCCAGAGCGGCGCCTCCTGTCCGGTGGCGGGCAGCCGCCCGAGATGCTCGGCCCAGCGCTTGCCAAAGCCTGGCTTGCCTTTCTTCGGCTTGTAGAGGGCCAGCAGCGCCAGCGGCAATCCCAGATGGATCAGCAGGTTGTAGAGCAGACGGTAGGGCATCTTACTGACTCTGCTCCAGCTTCTTGCAGGCATCGACCACCTGCTCCGGCGCCAGATCGATCAGGCACTTGAGATGGCCGAACTTGCAGGTGCGCTTGAAGCAGGGGCGGCACTCGATGTCGGTGTGAACGATCTCGACCCGATCCGCCAGCGGCGGGGTGTAGAGCGGCGAGGTGGAGCCATAGACGCCCACCAGCGGCCGGTTGAGGGCGGCAGCGATGTGCATCAGGCCGGAGTCGTTGGAGATGACCCGGCTGGCCAGCGCCATCAGATCGATCGCCTCGTGCAGGCTGGTCTTGCCCGCCAGCACGTGGCAGTTGGGGCGAGTTAGCAGGTTGACCCGATCCCGGATGGTATTGGCTACCGGGACATCCTTGTTGGAGCCGAAGATCCACACCTGCCACCCTTCGTCCAGATGCTGCTGGGCCACCACGGCATAGTGCCCCTCCGGCCAGCGCTTGGCCGGGCCAAACTCGGCACCGGGGCAGAGCACCAGCACCGGGCGAGCGCGATCCAGTCCCAGCCGCTCCAGCGCCTTGCTCTGGTTGATCAAATCGACGTGGAGAGCCGGGTGCGGAATGGTCGGGATATCGGCCCGGCTCTTCATCTGCGCCTTGGGATAAGCGAGCGCCAGATAGCCCTCCACCATCAGCGGGAAGGCGGACTTGTTGCTGCGCAGGTCATTGAGCAGACCGTAGCGGCTCTCGCCCTTCCAGCCGGTACGGACCGGAATGCGGGCAAACCAGGGGATCAGCGCCGACTTCATGGAGTTGGGCTGGACGATGGCCTGATCGTACTTCTCCGCCGCCAGCTGCTTGCCGAGGCGGCGGCGCGCCACCAGCTTGAAGTCACCGTGGCCGAGGGGCATGGTGATCGCCTTGTCCACCTCCGGCATCCGCTCCAGCAGGGCGCAGCACCAGGCGGGGGCCATCACGTGCAGTTCACACTCCGGATGGTTGGCCTTGATCGCCTTGTAGAGGCTCTGGGACATCACCATATCGCCGACCCAGGAGGGGCCGATCACCAATATTTTCATCACGCGTCTTCTCTCGGGTCTGGCCCGGCGGTTAATCATCACTGGGCGAGATTATGCCCCAAGAATGGTCGGATAAATAACAGAAGATCCTTGGCAAACGCTGCCGTCACCCCATTTTTCCAGCAGTGCCCCGCTTCCAACCGGACGAGACGAGACAGGCAAACAGCTGATAGAAACGGGCAATGGCGGCTCTCTCTTTGACCCGTTTTTCCGTTAGAATGGCCCATCAATACGCATTCGACCCGCCAGCCGGGCAATAACCGTGAGCCCACATTCGTGAAAAAACCGACTCTGGCTGCCGTTCTTATCGTCAAGAATGAAGCCGACAACCTGCGCAAGTGCCTCGCCTCCCTCGACGGACTGGTGGACGAGATCGTCATTCTGGACTCTGGCAGTCAGGACGAAACCCCGGCCATCGCCGCCGAATTTGGTGCCCGTTTCTTCGTCAATGCCAAGTGGCCCGGCTTTGGCAAACAGCGCAGACTGGCCCAGTCCCATGTGCAGTCCGACTGGGTGCTGTGGCTGGATGCCGACGAGCGGCTCACCCCCGAGCTGAAAACCGCCATCGCTAACGTGATGGCCAATCCGGCCAGCGACACCATCTACTCGCTGCCGCGCCTCTCCTGGGTGTTTGGCCGCTTTATCCGCCACAGCGGCTGGTATCCGGATCGGGTGCTGCGCCTCTATCCCAAGGCGCTCACCAGCTACAACGAGGCGCTGGTGCACGAAAAGGTGGAAGTACGGGCCAACATGAAGATCGTCAATATTCATGGCGACCTGCTCCACTTCACCTATCGGGATCTGGAGCACTATCTGGTCAAATCGGCCGGTTATGCCCGCGCCTGGGCCGACCAGCGCACCGCTCGCGGCAAGAAGGGCTCCCTCAGTCAGGGGCTGATGCACGCCGTCGGCTGCTTCATCAAGATGTACCTGCTCAAGGCGGGCTTCCTCGATGGCAAGCAGGGGTTGCTGCTGGCGATCCTCTCCGCCCACTCCACCTTCGTCAAATACGCCGACCTCTGGGTGCGCCAGCAGCAGCAGCCGGAATAACCGTCATACTAAACAGGGCCCCGCGGGGCCCTGTTTGCATTGCTGCATACGTTATTTGCGCCAGAAAGGCGCCGCCCAGCGGGCCATCTCCGGCACCATGGCCTTGGGATCGAGCTGGCTCATATCCTCCGGGTGATCGCTGTCCTCCGGAGGGCTGAAGGCGAGGTGACGCCCTTCGCTGTTGAGGGGCTTCCAGCGCAGCGGGGTGGCGGAGCGGCGCATCGGGAAGAAACCGATGGTCGGCACATCGAGCGCACCGGCGATATGGAGCGGGCCGGTACTGCCGGCGATAAACAGGGCTGCGTTGGCCAACACCTGACAGAACATCGGCAAACCGTCGCTGGAGCGGTAGATCCAGCCGTTGCCGCCGTGGGCCAGCAGCTCGGCCGCCAGCTGTTCGGCCATCTTCTCCTCGCCCGGGCCTGCGGTCAGCACGCACTGCAGCTCGGGGCAGGCCTGATTGAGCTTGATGATGATGCGGGCGTACTGCTCGATGGAGAGGTTGTTAGCCGAGCCACCGCTGCCGGCGTGTACCATCAGCCAGGGGCGGCTGGCATCAAGCTTGAGCTTGAGTGCCAACTGCTCGCGCACCTGTAGCAGGGTCTCGTCATCGAACTGCAGGAAGGGGGTCTGGGGCTCCACCACGGCCACCTGCTGATCGGCCAGGAAGCGGCGGATCAGCTCCAGATTGTACTCGGACTCCGGCTTCTGGGAGCGGGAGCGGCGCTGCACCAGTCGCTGGTTGTAGAGCACCTGCGCCAGCTTGGTCGCCGGCGCCAGCCGGTAAGGGATATGTGCCTTCCACACCAGCATGGCGTTGCGGGAGTTGGAGAAGAGGCAGATGGACGCGTCGAACGCCGCCGCCTTGATCCGCGCCAGCAGCGCTCGCTGTTGCTCCTTGTCGGCCCGCACGCCCGGATCGATGATCACCTCGTCAATCCAGGGGCAGAGCCGGGCCAGCGGCGCCGTGTAGGCCGGAACCAGGGCAGTCACATGACACTCCATGGAACCTTTGAGCATGGCGAAACTCGGCCACGCCAGCATGAAGTCACCAATCTTGTCATTGCGAACGACCAGAATACGTTTCATAAAAAATCCCTTTGCTCCCTGTCACCAATGCAGGGAGGCTTGATGCGCGATGGCGTATTCTTGCCTGATGCACTGCTATTCTCAAGCGACGACCTTATAATGCGACCAAATTTCCAGGTTGCAGGACCGCAAAGATGACTACCAGGGTGATCTATCCCGGGACGTTTGATCCCGTTACCAATGGCCACGCCGATCTCATCGGCCGCGCCGCCAAGCTGTTTGACGAGGTGGTGGTCGGTGTCGCCAACAGCCCGAGCAAGCGACCTCTGTTCGATCTGGCAGAACGTGTCCAGCTTGTCCAGCAAGTGACCAGCACGCTTCCCAACGTCAAGGTGGTGGGCTTCTCCGGTCTGCTGGTCGATTTCGCCAAAGAGCATCAGGCCAACGTGCTGATCCGCGGCCTGCGCGCCGTCTCCGACTTCGAGTACGAGTTTCAGCTGGCCAATATGAACCGCCGCCTGATGCCTGAGCTGGAAAGCGTCTTCCTCACCCCGGCCGAGGAGAACTCCTTTATCTCCTCCACCCTGGTGAAAGAGGTGGCGCTGCACGGTGGCGACATCCGCCAGTTTGTCGACCCCGTGGTGGCCCAAGCCATCGCCGCCAAACAGAAAGGGTGATCCCCTTCCACACTGGCCATTCCCGACGGCAACAACGAACAAGGGCTACCCACGGGTAGCCCTTGTTGTATCTTTCTCGTTATAGAGAGGTCAGCATGCTTGCCGGTTACTGACGGGCAAACCGCTCATTCATCTCCTGCACCAGCAGATCGAGCCACTCGTAGCGGCGCCGGTACATGGCCCGCTTCTTGGAGGCGATCTCCTCCAGCGGCTTGCGCGGCTGGGCTTGCAGGGCGACGAAGTTGGCATCCACATCCCGGGCGCCGAATTCCTGCCACAGCTCGTCATAATCGGCCTGCAGGTTGGCTTTTTGCTTGCTGCTGTAGCGCCTAGCCTGAAACACGTGGGCCCGCTTGCGCACCGCCAGCACCTCCGCCGCCCCCATGCTCTGCGCCAGTTGCAGCACCAGCTGCACCAGCAGGGATTTGGGCCGCAGGCCGTGTCCCTCTTTGGTCAGCTCGCGCACCCGATCCTGGGCATTCTCGACCGCAGGCTCCGGCCCCTGCATGGAGCCGATCATCAGAATCAAATGATCGACGCTACCCGCCAGCGAAAAGGCGCAGCTGTAGAGGCGCTGCCCCTCGCCGTTGACGATGGAGAGCGCCAGCTCGGCCTCGCGGCGGAAGGTGCCATCATGGCGCAGCAGAAGGCGGCAGCCACTCTGGGGATAGTGCCCCAACTCGATCCCCTCGCCCAGATAGAGGGGATCAATCAGCTGGGGGTAGCACTCCAGCAGCAACCGATAGTGATTTTCCAGCATCTCGGCCCGTTGACGGGCGCTGGCACAGGCGAAGCGATAGGGACGCATCGGCTTGTCGAGCAGCTCGGGATAAACAGCTGGCAGTGCCTTGAGCGAGTCGCACTGAAACAGGCTGAAGACCCGGCTCAACGACTTGCGATAGAGCAGGCTGCGCAGCACAAACTTGCCGCGATTGAAGGTTTGGCGCTCGCACCCCTCGGGATAGAGGAAGCGGGCCATGGATTTTGCGCAATAGCGCTCCTGCCGGGATAGATACTCCCAGTCTATTGATTTTAAAGTCATTTCTAGTTCTCAAACCGCCTGAACGGCCGCTGATACTAGTAATGACTGCGCAAATATTCAACAGCCTGGAAATATGCTGTTACAACTTCCCCCGGATCGGGGAAAAAAGTATGCTCAGCGCTGGCAATGACTGCAAAAAACCGTGGTACGCTGCCCCATTCTTGTCTCGGTCAGCAGGGTGTGACAGTGGAAACAGGGCTGACCGCCACGGCCGTAGACCTGCAACTGCTGCACGAAATAGCCTGGCTTGCCATCGGCACTGGTGAAATCCTTGAGGGTGGTGCCGCCCTGCCGGATGGCTTCGGCCAACACCCGCTTGATCTCGGCCACCAGGGTTCCCAGCCGCTCGGCGCTGATATTGCCCGCCGCCCGTTTGGGGTGAATACCGGCGGCATAGAGCGCCTCGTTGGCGTAGATGTTGCCTACCCCGACCACCACCTGATTGTCCATCAGGAACTGCTTGATGGCAGTGCTGCGCCCCTTGGCACGCCCCTGCAGGTAATCAGCACTGAAGGCATCGGTGAGCGGCTCGGGCCCCAGCTTGGCGAGCAGCGCGTGGGCTTCGGCCGGTTCCCTGGTCCAGAGCAGGGCGCCGAAGCGGCGCGGATCGTTGAGCCGCAGCAGCTTGCCATTCTCCAGCTCGATATCCACGTGGTCGTGCTTCTCGGCCGGGGTGCCGATATCCAGTACCCGCAGGCTGCCGGACATCCCCAGATGGAGGATGGCGGTGCCGAAATCGGTCTCCAGCAGCAGGTATTTGGCACGGCGGCGCACCCGATGGATGGTGAGGTCCACCAGCTCCTGAATCTCACCGGGGATCGGCCAGCGCAGGCGGCCATCCCGCACCACCACGCGCGTCACCTTGATACCGGTGAGCCAGGGGGAGATCCCCTGACGGCTGACTTCAACTTCTGGCAATTCAGGCATGGGTACCTCACAAGGAAAAGGAACTCAGGGGGCAGGGCGCAGCAGATCGCGATACTGCTCGGCTGTGAGGGCGAGCCAGAGACCGGACGGCAGCTGGGCACCATACTGACCGCTATTCTGATAGAGGCCGATCTCGACCGGATCGTTCTGGCCGGCAATCCACACCTTGATGGTCACCGGCGCACCGCGTACCGCTTCACCGGGGGGTAACAACCAGCCCTGCCAACGTGCCAGACGGGCATCCAGCTGCGCGCTGTCGAGCCCCAGATCCGGCCCGCTGCGCCAGCCCTGACCGATCCGCTCAATCTGCCAGCTCGGCCCCTGCCAGGTGAGCACCACAGCCGCATCAGGCAGCAAGGGGCGAGCCCGCTTGGCGCTATTCTCCTGCTGGGCCAACTCCATACGATGCAACAGGGTGATCACGATCAGCACCACCACAATGATCACGTTATTCCAGCCTTTGCGGCTCAATTTGAACATGGCAAGCCTCCCTTTGAACCGGCAGTGTACTGAATTCGGCGCATAAAAAAACCCGGCACAAGGCCGGGTTTTTGGGAATGCAGCATCAAGTAATTACTTGATTTTGCCTTCCTTGTAGATCACATGCTGACGAACAACGGGATCAAACTTTTTGATCTCCATTTTTTCGGGCATGGTGCGCTTGTTTTTGGTAGTGGTATAGAAGTGACCAGTACCGGCGCTGGAGTTCAGGCGAATTTTCTCGCGAATACCTTTAGCCATGATCTAATTCCTTATACCTTAACACCGCTGGCGCGCAGTTCAGCCAGAACCACTTCAACGCCACGCTTGTCGATGATACGCATGCCTTTTGCGGATACGCGCAGGCTTACGAAGCGTTTTTCACTCTCAACCCAGAAACGGTGAGTGTGCAGGTTCGGCAGGAAACGACGCTTGGTAGCGTTGTTAGCGTGCGAACGGTTGTTACCAACTGCCGGGCGCTTGCCGGTTACTTGGCATACTCTAGACATGTCAGTCTCTCCAAATCTTACTTCATTGCTCGAGCAAATATCTGCCCCGCTGGCCTTCGATTGCGGGGCAAACAGAAGGCGGCATTTTATACAGCATCCGTGATCAAAGATCAACTAATACGGTGCCAGAGCACAGTTATAGCCAACCGCGCTCGGCAAAAGAAACCGTGATGCCATCACCGATCACCAAGTGATCCAGCACTCTGATATCGATCAGGGCCAAAGCGGCCGTGATCCGATCCGTGATCTGGCGGTCGGCCCTACTGGGCTCGGCGACGCCGGACGGGTGATTATGCGCCAGAATCACCGCGGCTGCATTATGTTTGAGCGCGATCTGCACGATTTCTCTTGGCCAGACGCTCGCCGAATCGATTGTGCCGTAAAAAAGCTCAACAAATTGAATGACTCTGTGCTGATTGTCGAGCAGCAGCAGGGCAAACACCTCGCGCGGCCGATCCCGCAGCTGGGCCTGCAGATAGTCCCGGGTCAGCTGGGGCGAGGTGAGGGCATCGCCCCGTTGCAGTTGCTCGGCCAGATGGCGTCTGGCCATCTCCAGCACCGCCTGCAACTGGGCATATTTGGCCGGGCCAAGGCCGTGCGCCTCGCAGAATGCCTGTTGATCCGCCCCCAGCAAGCTGCGCAAAGAGCCGAATTGATTCAATAGGTTGCGTGAAAGATCCACTGCACTCAGGCCATTGATGCCGGTGCGCAGAAAGATGGCGAGCAGCTCGGCATCGGAGAGCGCCGCGGGCCCCTGACGCAGCAACTTCTCTCTGGGGCGTTCATCTTCCGGCCACTCTTTGATGCTCATTTGTCTCTCCCTCATCCCTGTTGAGAAAAAACATAGCAAAAAATTGCGCGCGCCCGACCACACCCCTTGATGCCAACCCCTGTCGTCATCCATTGCCTGTGGTATCTTAGCCGACCAGTCAGAATGAGCCGGATAGAGAAACAGCAGATGAGATTGGCCGATAAACGCATCCTGTTGGGTGTCAGTGGCGGGATCGCCGCCTACAAGAGTGCCGAGCTGGTACGCCGCCTGAAAGATCAGGGCGCCGAAGTACGGGTGGTAATGACCCGCTCCGCCAAGGAGTTCATCACCCCGCTGACCCTGCAGGCGGTCTCCGGCCATCCGGTGGCGGACAGCCTGCTGGACCCCTCCGCCGAAGCGGGCATGGGCCATATCGAGCTGGCCAAGTGGGCCGATCTGGTACTGATCGCCCCCGCCAGCGCCAACCTGATGGCGCGGATGGCTGCAGGCATGGCCGACGAACTGCTGACCACCCTCTGTCTGGCCACTCCGGCGCCCATCGCGCTGGCACCAGCAATGAACCAGCAGATGTATCTCAACGCCGCCACCCAGGCCAACCTCAAGACCCTGGCCAGCCGCGGCATTCTGCTGTGGGGGCCGGATGCCGGCAGCCAGGCCTGTGGCGATGTGGGCCCGGGCCGGATGCTGGATCCCCTCGAACTGGTGGATCGCTGCTGTCAGCAGCTGGCCGCCGAGCCCTTGCTGGCAGGCGTCAAACTGCTGCTCACCGCAGGGCCAACCCGCGAGGCGCTGGATCCGGTGCGCTACATCAGCAACCACAGCTCCGGCAAGATGGGCTACGCCATCGCTCGCGCTGCCCGTGAAGCAGGCGCCGAAGTGACGCTGGTGAGCGGCCCGGTGACGCTAGCTACACCTGCTGGCGTGACCCGTGTCGATGTGGAGAGCGCCGAGCAGATGCATCAGGCGGTGATGAGCCGGGTCGGCGAGTGCGACCTCTTCATCGGCTGCGCCGCGGTGGCCGACTACCGTCCCGAGCAGGTGGCCAGCCAGAAGATCAAGAAAACCGGCGACAACGACCAGATGGTGGTGAAGCTGGTGAAAAACCCCGACATCATCGCGGCCGTCGGTGCCCTTTCAGACAAACCCTTCACTGTCGGATTTGCCGCCGAAACCGTGGATGTGGAACAATACGCCCTCGATAAATTGCAGCGAAAGCGGTTGGACATGATCGCCGCCAACGATGTATCCCGCGAGGGGCAAGGCTTCAACGCCGATGACAACGCCCTGACCGTGTTCTGGCAAGGGGGCCAGGCGCCTCTGCCGCTGGCCGACAAGCTGACGCTGGCCCGTCATCTGGTTGCCCTGATTGCGCGCCACTACCGGCACTGAGCGTCCCGAAAGAACAAGACTCACGGCGCCCCGCCTTGCCAAGAGGGGCGCCAACACAAGATCCAACTGAAAAAGCGATTCATGACAACACAAATTGAACTGAAGATTCTGGATGCCCGTATTGGTACCGAGTACCCGCTGCCCGCCTACGCTACTCCCGGCTCTGCCGGCATGGACCTGCGCGCTCTGCTGGATGCACCGCTGACTCTGGCTCCGGGCGATACCACTCTGGTACCGACCGGTCTGGCTATCCACATCCAGGATCCGGGTCTGTGTGCCACCATTCTGCCCCGCTCCGGTCTCGGCCATAAGCACGGCATCGTGCTGGGCAACCTGGTCGGTCTCATCGATTCCGACTATCAGGGTCAGCTGATGGTCTCGGTCTGGAACCGCGGCAAGGATGAGTTCACCATGCAACCCGGCGAGCGCATCGCCCAGCTGGTGATCATGCCGGTAGTTCAGGCCAGCTTCCAACTGGTCGATGAGTTCAACCAGAGCGAACGGGGTGAAGGCGGTTTTGGTTCTTCTGGTCGCCAATAACCGACCACACCAGCCTGATGGGCGGTGCCTAATAACAGAATCAAGCCATTGTTTTTTTAGGGGAATCCATGGCAAGCAGTAATCAGAAACAGAGTCGGCGCGATCAGATCCTGCAGGCGCTCGCCCATATGCTGGAAACCAGTCCCGGCCAGCGCATCACCACGGCCCGTCTGGCAGCCGAGGTCGGCGTCTCTGAAGCAGCCCTCTATCGACACTTTCCAAGCAAGGCGCGGATGTTCGAAGGGCTGATCGACTTTATCGAGGATTCCCTGCTGTCACGGGTCAATCTGATCATGGCGGAAGAGAAAGACACCATGGCGCGCTGCCACCACATCCTGCAGCTGCTGCTGGTGTTCGCCGAGCGCAATCCCGGCATCACCCGCATCCTCAACGGCGATGCCCTGCTGGGCGAGCACGACCGGCTGCGGGATCGCATCAGCATCCTGTTTGACAAGCTGGAGACCCAGATCAAGCAGGTACTGCGCGAGAAACGGCTGCGCGAGGGGCAGGGCTTCCAGCTCGACGAAACCATGCTGGCCAATCTGCTACTGGCCTATACCGAGGGCCGGATCAGCCAGTTTGTCCGTTCCGAGTTCAAGCTCAAGCCCACCGCCGGCTTCGAGGATCAGTGGCAGTTTATCCGCAGCCAGCTGCTGCAGAGCTGAGCGGCAGCGCTTTTCACCGAGCATGAAGAAGGGAGGCCTTGGCCTCCCTTCTTTTTTGTGGCAGCTTTTTATGGCAGTAAAATAAGCACCAGATGCGACCCGGACTGTCGCGCTGCGATGTTAGATTCATGCGCCATAAACCTTTAGCACCCGAAAGGACATTCTATGGAACCCGAAATCATTACCGAAGCGCAGACCTGGCTGGTCAATAACCAGGGCCTGCTGATCGAGTATGCCGTCAACATCGCGGCCGCCCTGCTCACCCTGCTGGTCGGCTATATCGCAGCCAATCTGCTCAGCGGTGGCGTGGTAAAAGTGATGCAGGCACGCAAGCTCGACACCACAGTCACCCACTTCGTCGGCAGCATCCTCAAGTACGCCATTCTGGTGTTCGTGGTGATCGCCGCACTGGGCCGAGTCGGCGTCCAGACCGCCTCCTTCGTCGCCATCATCGGTGCCGCCGGTCTGGCCATCGGTCTGGCGCTGCAAGGCTCGCTCTCCAACTTCGCCGCCGGCTTCCTGCTGATCATCTTCCGCCCCATCAAGGCGGGCGAGTTTATCGAAGTGGCAGGCACGTCTGGCGTGGTGCAATCCGTTCAGCTGTTCACCACCACCCTCACCTCCGGTGACAACAAGATGGTGGTAGTACCGAACTCCGCCATCCTCAACGGCACCATCGTCAACTACTCGCGCATGGATACCCGCCGCGTCGATATGACTTTTGGTATCGGCTACGGCTCCGACCTGCGCAAGGCCAAGCAGATCCTCGAGCGTCTGGTGAACGAAGAGCCACGCATCCTGAAAGATCCGGCTGCCACCATCGCCGTCGCCGCGCTGGCCGACTCCTCGGTCAATATCGTGGTGCGCCCGTGGGTCAAGACCGGCGACTACTGGGGTGTCTGGTTCGACTTCCACGAGAAGGTGAAACTGACCTTTGATGCCGAAGGGATCGAAATTCCCTTCCCGCAGATGGTGATGCACATGCAAAAACCGCAGGCGTAATCGCGGTAAAGCAGCAACCCACAATGCCAGCCTTCGGGCTGGCATTGTCATTTCTGGCGCGCCATCCGCTGCATAATCAGGCCGGCGGAATGAAAACAATTTCAGAGCCGCGGGCCAGCCCCAATCATGAGCGAGCGCAAGATCCCCCTTGCTTTCGTGACTCATAATCCCGATGTTCTGGTTGTATACTCCCGACGGTTGCCCCATTGCGGTAAAAGACAATCGGTAAAACTCTGTTACACGGGCCGCCCGGCCGGCTCGCTATAATGCTCGGATAATAAGGTTTGGCGGGACCTTGCCTGCAAGGTTCAAACACAACTTGGCATTTCAGGAATCCTATGAAAAACATCAATCCAACCCAAACCCAGGCCTGGCAGGCACTGGAAGCCCACTTTGCAGCAAACAAAGAGACCCGACTCAAGGATCTGTTCGCGCAGGACCCGAAGCGCTTTGACAAGTTTTCCCTTACCTTCGGCGGCGATATCCTGGTTGATTACTCGAAGAACCTGATCACCGAAGAAACCCTCAAGTTGCTGGTTGATCTGGCCAAAGAGACCGATCTTCGCAGCGCGATCGATGCCATGTTCAATGGCGAAAAGATCAACATGACCGAAGGGCGCTCCGTACTGCATGTTGCTCTGCGCAACCGCTCCGACCGCCCCATCGAGTGCGACGGCAAGGACGTGATGCCGGAAGTAAACGCCGTGCTGGCCAAGATGAAGGGCTTCTGCGAGAAGATCATCTCCGGCGAGTGGAAAGGCTACACCGGCAAAGCGATCCAGCACGTGGTCAACATCGGTATCGGTGGCTCTGATCTGGGCCCGGTGATGATCACCGAGGCACTGCGCCCTTACAAAAACCACCTGCAGATGCACTTCGTCTCCAACGTCGATGGCACCCATATCGCCGAGACCCTGAAGAAGATCGATCCGGAAACCACCCTGTTCCTAGTGGCCTCCAAGACCTTCACCACCCAGGAGACCATGACCAACGCCCTGACCGCCCGCGACTGGTTCATCAACATCGCCGGTGACAAGGCCCACGTTGCCAAGCACTTCGCTGCGCTCTCCACCAACGGCAAGGCCGTGGCCGAGTTCGGTATCGATACCAACAACATGTTCGAGTTCTGGGACTGGGTTGGCGGCCGCTACTCCTCCTGGTCTGCCATCGGCATGCCCATCGCCCTGTCCGTCGGTTTCGAGAACTTCGAAGCCCTGCTGCAAGGCGCCTTCGAGATGGACATGCACTTCGCCACTGCCTCCTATGAGCAGAACGTGCCGGTGCTGCTGGCGCTGATTGGCCTGTGGTACAACAACTTCTACGGTGCCGAGTCCGAAGCCATTCTGCCGTACGACCAGTACATGCACCGCTTCCCAGCCTACTTCCAGCAGGGCAACATGGAGTCCAACGGCAAGTACGTGGATCGCAACGGCAAGCCGGTTGACTACCAGACCGGCCCCATCATCTGGGGTGAGCCGGGCACCAACGGCCAGCACGCCTTCTACCAGCTGATCCATCAGGGCACCAAGCTGATCCCCTGTGACTTCCTGGCACCGGCCATCAGCCACAACCCGATCGGTGACCACCACCCGAAACTGCTGGCCAACTTCTTCGCCCAGACCGAGGCACTGGCCTTCGGCAAGAGCAAGGAAGAGGTCGAAGCCGAGTTCCTGGCTGCTGGCAAAACCCTGGAGCAGGTCAAGGATCTGGTGCCGTTCAAGGTGTTCGAAGGCAACCGCCCGACCAACTCCATCCTGTTCAAGAGCCTGACCCCGAAAACCCTGGGTGCCCTGATCGCCATGTACGAGCACAAGATCTTCGTACAGGGCGCAATCTGGAACATCTTCAGCTTCGACCAGTGGGGCGTGGAGCTGGGCAAACAGCTGGCCAACAAGATCCTGCCGGAGCTGGGCAACAACGAGGCTGTCACCAGCCACGACTGCTCCACCAACGGTCTGATCAACACCTGGAAAGCGTGGAAAGCCTGATTTATCCAGCCTTTCTGAATGCAAAAGCCCCGCTCGATGAGCGGGGCTTTTTTATGACTGTCAGGCTGATTTTTCTGGCTGGCCGGTCGGGTGTCCAGTCCGACCGGCGACGGGGATCGTCATCCCCGCCCCTTCATCATTCAGCCCGATGCCGGCTTAACCGCCAACGGCGATACGTTTCATGTCCTTCATGTAGCCACGCAGTACCTGGCCGATTTTTTCGATCGGGTGGTTGCGGGTCGCTTCGTTGGCCGCCAGCAGCGCCAGGTTATCGACATTCTGCCCTTCCGCCTTGCTGGCACCCAGATCGCCTGCTTTCAGGGTCGGCATGAAGTGCTCGCGCAGCAAGGGCACGGCGGCGTTGGCGAACAGGTAGTTACCGTACTCGGCGGTATCGGAGATGACCACGTTCATCTCGTACAGACGCTTGCGAGCAACGGTGTTGGCGATGAGCGGCAACTCGTGCAGGGATTCGTAGTAGGCGGACTCCTCGTAGATACCGGAAGCCACCATGGTCTCGAACGCCAGCTCGACACCCGCCTTGACCATGGCCACCATCACCACGCCATTGTCGAAGTACTCCTGCTCGGCAATCTTGCCTGCGAACGCCGGCGCGTTTTCGAAGGCGGATTTGCCCGTCTCTTCGCGCCAGGTGAACAGTTTGACGTCATCCTCGGCCCAGTCGGCCATCATGCCGCGGGAGAACTCACCAGCAATGATGTCGTCCATATGCTTCTCGAACAGCGGGCGCATCAAGGTCTTGAGCTGCTCGGAAAGCTCGAAGGCGCGCAGCTTGGCCGGGTTGGAGAGGCGGTCCATCATCAGGCTGATGCCACCCTGCTTCAGGGCTTCGGTGATGGTCTCCCAACCGAACTGGATCAGCTTGCCAGCGTAGGCCGGGTCTGTGCCCTCGGCAACCAGCTTGTCGTAGCAGAGCAGGGAACCGGCCTGCAGCATGCCGCAGAGGATGGTCTGCTCGCCCATCAGGTCGGATTTCACTTCCGCCACGAAGGAGGATTCCAGCACCCCGGCACGGTCGCCGCCGGTGGCAGAGGCCCACGCCTTGGCGATGGCCATGCCTTCACCTTTCGGGTCATTTTCCGGGTGAACGGCGATCAGGGTCGGCACACCGAAACCGCGCTTGTACTCTTCACGCACTTCGGTACCCGGGCACTTGGGCGCCACCATCACGACTGTGATGTCGGAGCGGATCTGCTGACCCTCTTCCACCACGTTGAAGCCGTGGGAGTAGCCCAGCGCGGCGCCCTGTTTCATCAGCGGCATCACGGTCTTCACGACGTCGGAGTGCTGTTTGTCCGGAGTCAGGTTCAGCACCAGATCGGCGGTCGGGATCAGCTCTTCATAGGTGCCGACCGCGAAGCCGTTGTCGGTAGCCTTCTGCCAGGAGGCGCGCTTCTCGGTGATGGCAGCCTTGCGCAGGGCGTAGGAGATATCCAGCCCGGAGTCGCGCATGTTCAGACCCTGGTTCAGACCCTGGGCACCACAGCCCACAATCACCACCTTCTTGCCCTTCAGCACGTTGCAGCCGTCCGCGAACTCTTCGCGCTGCATGAAACGACACTTGCCCAGCTGGGCCAACTGCTGACGCAGGTTCAAGGTGTTGAAATAGTTAGCCATGGTGATTGCTCCGTTCGATTGATTCCATGCCGGATGGCGGCGTTGTCTGAACCACTATAGCGCGGGACACTTATTGCCTGAACTGATATATTCGAAACAGTACGTTGCAATAACTGAAACGCTCACCCTTCATAATTGCCTGCTGAATGTACCGCGAGATGGCAGAAACAAGCCGCCAACCGCTGGATATCGGGCACACATGCCGCGCCAGGAGCTGAAAGATGGACCTTCGCAATCTCGAGCTGTTTCTCCACCTCGCCGACTCCCTTCATTTCGGCAAGAGCGCCGATGCCATGGCGGTCAGCCCCTCCACCCTGAGTCGCGCCATCCAGCGACTGGAACAGGAGACCGGCTGCATCCTGTTCGAGCGGGACAACCGCTCGGTGCGGCTCACCCCTGCCGGCGAGAAACTGCGGGAGTTTGGCGGCGGCCTGTTGCAGGAGTGGCGTCAGCTCAAGCAGGAGCTCAAACGCAGCGATGAACCGCTGCAGGGGCGGCTGCGGGTCTTCTGCTCGGTCACCGCCAGTTACTTTCTGCTGCCCGAGGTACTGGAGCGCTTTCGCCGCCGCTACCCCCAGCTGGAGATCAAGCTGGAGACCGGCGACCCGGCGCTGGCGGTGGACAAGATTCTGGCCGACGAGGCCGATCTCGCCATCGCCGCCCGCCCCGATGCCCTGCCCGCCAAGCTGGAGTTCGCCAGCCTGCAGCTGGTGCCGCTGGTCTTTATCGCGCCGCGCAACGCCCCGCAACTGAACCAGTGGTTCCGTCAGGGAGAACCTGATTGGGAGCAGCTGCCAGTCATCCTCTCCGAGCAGGGCTTGGCCCGCAAACGCAGCGATCAGTGGTTTCGCAACAAGGGGATAGCGCCCAACATCTATGCCGAAGTGGCGGGCAACGAGGGGATCGTCGCCATGGTGGCGCTCGGTTGTGGCGTGGGGCTGGTGCCGGCGGCGGTGATCGACCATAGCCCGCTCGGCGACAAGGTGCGGATCATCGACCTCAAGCCCGCCTTCAAGCCATTTGATGTGGGGATCGGGGTGCTCAAGAAGCGACTGGAAGAGCCGCTGATCCGCGCCTTCTGGGATACGGCACAGAACCAGAACTCACTGCGCTGAGACGGGCTGGTAGATGAGCGTCGGGTCGGCCATCATCTTGCGACTCGACAACGGCAGATCAGGGTTGTTCAGCTCGAGGCGCTGCCGCTGGTCGAGCTGCAAACGGCGGATGGTGCTGCCAAACCCCTCCTCGAAGATCCGGTCAAAATCCCCGGTTTGCCGCGCCCGCTGCAGGCCAAGCTCGATGCGCTGCGCCAGCTCCGGATATTTGGGCGAAACAAAGAAGAGCAGCGCCAGCGGATAGCGAAACACCAGATGGGGCTCGATGGCCAGATCCGGGTGCTGTTTCAGCTCATCCTCGACCTCGATGACGGAGCGCAAAAAGCAGTCGAAACGCTGCTTGCGCAACATGTTGAACAGCGCTTCGTAGAGGTTGCCAGCCATCACGTTAAGGCCATTGGCCCTCAGCAACTGGGTGTCAGGCCAGGATCTGTGCTGGCCGATGATGAGCCCGGAGCGGCGCCAGTCGGCCAACGAGTGAATAGCGGCAAAGCGCCCCTCATCCCCCTGCCGGATCAGACAAACCCGCCAGCCGAGCAGCCCTTTGGCCAATGGAATGTGTACCGCCAGCAGATCCCTTTCCCGCTCCTCATCGGGGGCAAACACTCCTACCTGAACCAGCTCGCCGCTGTGCAGCTCTTTCACCGTCCGCCCCTGTTCCATCGGCGGGCTGGAGACCAGCTGGTAGGGGCCATATTCAGGCACCGTCAGATCAAGGGAGAGCCGCAATAACTGCACCACTGCCGGGTTGGGATGCTCCAGCAGCAGATTCCAGGCGCGGATCGACTGCGCGGCAGCCGACGCATCCGCCGCCCACAGCCACAACACCATGCACCACAATCCGACTCGCTTCATTCCCCGCACCATCCAAACGCCATGCTTCTGGTCATACTATAACGCCAGCCAAGGGCCTGATGCGGCGTTCGCTGCCAGATGTGTGAACCTTCTCCTGTCCCGTCTCATGTCAGAAGTGACAATAGGCAAACCGGGCAAGGGATCACAGACTGAATATTCGCCATCATCGAACCACATCAGGGAGGAGCGCCATGAAACAGCATCTGGTCGAGATCAAGGGTTCAACCCTGTTTGAGGAGTATTTGCAGAGCATGGGTCTGCCCAGCACCTTGCTGGACAGGGAGCAGGAGATCTATCTGCAGGAACGCCACCTGGGTGCCATTCGCCGGGTACAGGGGGAACTGCGCTTTTACCTGCGCGCCAACGCCCTCAACAAACGGTGATCGGGAGCCGGTCACAGAACCTGCAACAAAGAGGTATTAGACTGGTATCTTCCCCCTTTCGACGGGAGTGCCCATGAACGCAAGCGGTCTGGATCGGCTGTTCAAACCCCAATCAATCGCCATCATCGGCGCCTCGACCGATCCGCACAAAGCGGGCCATGTCATCGTCCGCCACCTGCTGGCGGGCCACTTCAAAGGGCCCATCCTGCCAGTCACCCCGCGCAGCAAGGCGGTGGCCGGCGTGCTGGCCTATCCCGATATCGCCAGCCTGCCACTGGCTCCGGATCTCGCTATCATCTGCACTCGCCGGGAGCGGGTCATCCCCCTGCTGGAGGCGCTCGGCCAGAAGGGAACAGGCGCAGCCATCATCCTCGCCGCCGATTTTTCACAAGATGAGCGGCAGGAGTTGAAACGGCTCTGCAAGCAATACGGCATCCGCCTGCTCGGCCCCAACAGCATGGGGATGCTGCTGCCCGGTCAGGGGCTCAATGCCAGCTTTTCACCGATTGCCGCCAAGCCCGGGCAGGTCGCCTTTCTCTCACAATCTGCCGCGGTCAGCACCACCATTCTCGACTGGGCCAAGCAGCATGAGCTGGGATTCTCTGCCTTCATCTCCCTTGGCGATCACTGCGACATCGACTTTGGCCAGCTGCTGGATCAACTCTCCCGCGACAGCGTCACCCGCGCCATCCTGCTCTACATGGACAAGCTGCACGATGCCCGCCATTTTCTCTCGGCGGCGCGAGCGGCCTCACGCAACAAGCCGATCCTGGTGCTGAAAAGCGGACGCCACGATCCGGCTCACGGCCTCGACAATGTCTATGACGCCGCCATCCGCCGCGCCGGCATGTTGCGGGTGCGGGATACCCACGAGCTGTTTGCCGCAGTGGAAACCCTCAGCCACTCCATGACCCTCAAGGGGGAGCGGCTCGCCATCATCTCCAATGGCCGCGGGCTGGCCAATATGGCGGTGGATGTGCTGCTGGAGCGGGGCGGTAAACTGGCACGCCCACCGCTCGATATCGGCAGCGATGCCACCATCGCCACCTATCAGGAGGCATTGGACAACCTGCTCGGGGAAGAGGGGATCGATGCCATCCTGATCATTCATGCTCCCTCGCTCACGGCCCCCAGCGCACCGCTGGCCAGCCACCTTATAGCCCACCTGAAACAGCACCCCAAAGCTCGCCGTTTCAATATCCTCACCAACTGGGCAGGCGAGTACTCGGCGCAGGAGGGGCGCAAACTCTTTACCGAAGCGGGCATCCCGACCTACCGTACCCCGGAAAGCGCCATGGCCGCCTTCATGCATATGGTGGAGTACCGCCGTAACCAGAAGCAGCTGATGGAGACCCCCGCTTCCCTGCACGGCAACCAGCTCAATATCGAGCTCTGCCAGCAGCTGATCCGCCAGGCGCAGGAGCGCAAACAGCTGAGACTGGATACCCATCTCGCCCACCCCATCTTGCAGGCAGCCGGGCTCGCAACATTGCCCACCTGGATCGTCACCGACGCCATCGAGGCAACCCTGACTGCCGAGCAGATCGGCTACCCGGTGGCAGTCAAACTCCGTTCACCCGATATCCTGCACAAATCTGCCGTGCACGGTGTGGTGCTCAATCTGCGCACCTCGGCCGAAGTAGCACAGGCTGCCGATGCCATTCTGGACAGGGTGAAACAGCACGATCCCGGCGCCCGTATCGAAGGGCTGCTGGTACAGCGCATGGCACGGCGCAGTGGCGGTCTGGAGCTGCGGGTTCGTATCCAGCAAGACGCCATCTTTGGCCCAGTCATCCTGCTCGGTGAATCGGGCGCGGAGCCACAGGAGATGGTTGCAGCACTACCGCCGCTCAATCAGGCACTGGCCCGTTACCAGATCATCGGTGCGCTCAAAAGTCGCAAGATCCGTGAACATGCCACTCCGGATCGGCTGGATATCGATGCCCTCGGTCAGGTGCTCTGCCAGCTATCCGAACTGCTGCTCGCCTTCCCGCAAATTCAGGAGCTGGATCTTCATCCGCTGCAAGCGTGCGGTGCCGAGATGGTAGTGCTGGATGCCAGCGTGACGCTGGCCGACCCAGCACTTCCACCCGCCAGTCGCCTGGCTATCCGCCCCTACCCGACCGAGCTGGAGGAAGGGGCCTGGCTCAAGGATCAGAGTCATGTTCTGCTGCGCCCCATTCGCCCGGAAGATGAACCGGCTCACAAACAGTTCGTGCTGCAGGTTTCCGATGAGGACAGGTACAAACGCTTCTTCGCCGACGTGGGTGAGCTGGGTCACGAAGAGTTGGCCCGCATGACCCAGATCGATTACGACCGCGAAATGGCCTTTGTCGCCGTAGGGCAGGATGGGGAGCGCAAAGATCAGATTCTCGGGGTGGTGCGCGCCATCTCGACGCCGGATCTCAGCGATGCCGAATTTGCCATTCTGGTTCGTTCCGACCTGAAAGGGCTGGGGCTCGGCAAGCTGATGATGGAGAAGATCATCCGCTACGCCGACGAACAGGGCATTGGCCAGCTCTCCGGCATGACCATGCCCAGCAATCGCGGTATGGTGACCCTCGCCAAGCGACTCGGCTTTACCATTGATGTCCAGATGGAAGAGGGAGTGGTCAATATGGCTCTTACCTGTGGGGCTGGAGTCCGGTGATGGCGATGCGTGGAAGCGAGTAATCCAGCACAAATGGTTGCGAATCATCCGAAAAATCACTGTGATTACACACCAAAAGGAGGGAATAGCGGGCCTGTCAGCGGCCCTCCCTCAGGCAAGAACCACTGTTCAGTGGCTTCTGGATGCTGAAAATGCCAAAGCCCGGTCTGATAACCGGGCTTTGGTATCTATTCTGGCGTGCAACGCTGTGGCCAATCGGCAAATCGCCCATAGCAAAAAGGCCTTCCCAATCGGGAAGGCCTTCTATTTAGTGGCGGAGCGGACGGGACTCGAACCCGCGACCCCCGGCGTGACAGGCCGGTATTCTAACCGACTGAACTACCG
>NZ_JAAKXB010000023.1:0-33022 GCF_029479985.1 Aeromonas sp. A600620
GCTCTGCTCTGCTCTGCTCTGCTCTGCTCTGCTCTGCTCTGCTCTGCTCTGCTCTGCTCTGCTCTGCTCTGCTCTGCAATGAGTGATGGCAGATCACGGAAACAAAAAAAGCGCCCTGAGGCGCTTTTTTCATATCAACCGGATAATCATGCTTTGAACTTGCTGAACACCAGGGAGGCGTTGGTACCGCCAAAGCCGAAGCTGTTGGACATGACGGTGTTGAGCTCGGCCTCTTCGTACTCGCGCACGATGGGCAGACCTTCGGCCTTCTCGTCCAGAGTCTCGATGTTGATGCTGGGAGCGATAAAGCCGTGCTCCATCATCAGCAGTGAGTAGACAGCCTCGTGCACGCCGGCAGCGCCGAGCGCATGGCCGGTCATCGCCTTGGTGGCAGAGATCTTGGGACCGTTGGCACCAAACAGAGTCTGGATGGCTTCCAGCTCCTTGGTATCGCCAACCGGGGTGGAGGTACCGTGGGTGTTGATGTAATCAACCTTGCCAACCCCCTGCATTGCCATCTTCATGCAACGCACCGCGCCTTCGCCGCTCGGCGCGACCATGTCATAGCCATCGGAGGTAGCACCGTAACCGGTCAGCTCGGCATAGATGTGAGCACCACGGGCCAGCGCATGTTCCAGCTCTTCGATCACTAGGATGCCGCCGCCACCGGAGATAACGAAACCATCGCGATTCGCATCATAGGTACGGGAGGCTTTTTCCGGCATGTCGTTGTACTTGGTGGAGAGGGCCCCCATAGCGTCAAACTGGATGGTAGAGGACCAGTCCAGCTCTTCACCGCCACCGGCGAAGACCACATCCTGTTTGCCAAGCTGGATCAGCTCAAGCGCGTGACCGATGCAGTGAGCAGAGGTGGCGCAAGCTGAACTGATGGAGTAATTGACACCCTTGATCTGGAACGGGGTCGCCAGGCAAGCAGAGGTTGTGGAGGACATAGTGCGCGGCACCATGTAAGGGCCCACACGCTTGACCCCTTTCTCGCGGGCGATGTCCACAGATTCCGAAGTGTTCTTGCCGGAGGCACCACCTGAACCGACCACCAGGCCGGTACGCTCGTTGGAGACCTGATCTTCCGCCAGACCGGCATCTTCAATGGCCTGCTGCATGGAGAGATAGGCGTAGGCCGCAGCGTCGCCCATGAAACGCATGACTTTACGGTCGATCAGTTCAGACGGATCGAGTTTGATGTTACCCCAGACACGGCTGCGCAGATTGTGCTGCTCGAACTGCTCGGAATAGGTGATGCCGGATTTACCTGCTTTCAGGGAGGCCAGCACTTCTTCCTTGTTGTTGCCGATACTGGAGATGACGCCGATACCGGTGATCACTGCTCTTCTCATTAATTCATCTCGTCTGGAAAAACTGGCGCCAAGTCTACCCGCTTTCGGCTGCCAAACTGGTCTGCTTTCACGTAGAATGCCCGCGATTTTGTGACGCGAGCCGAGGAAAACGTGAGTCAAACATCCTTACATCATGCCCGATTGGACTGGAATGAAGCGGGAACTCCTGTCTCCAGTGACTTCGGGGATGTGTACTTTTCCAATGATAACGGTCTAAGTGAAACCCGCTACGTCTTTTTGCAGCAAAACCGGCTACCTGCGCGATTTTCGCACCACGATAGTGACAGTTTCGTGATAGGTGAAACAGGTTTCGGCACAGGTCTTAACTTTCTGGCGACAATGCAAGCCTTCCTGGAACAGGCGCCCCAATCCGGTAACGGCTCCCGTCTGCACTTCATCAGTTTCGAGAAATACCCCCTGACCCAAGACGATCTGCGCAAGGCGCTGGCCGCCTGGCCTGAACTTGGCCACTTGAGCCAGGATCTTGTCGCCCAGTGGCCACTGCCGGTTTCCGGTTGCCACCGCCTGCATTTTACGGGTGGCCGCATTCGCCTCGATCTCTGGTTTGGCGACATCAAGGATATGCTGCCGCAAGTGCCTCACCGGGCAGAGGGGCTGGTGGATGCCTGGTATCTGGATGGTTTCTCCCCAGCCAAGAACCCGGAGATGTGGACACAGGAGCTGTTTGATAGTCTCGCTCGCCTCGCCCGTCCCGATTGCTCCATCGCCACCTTTACCTGTGCCGGTTTTGTCCGTCGCGGCCTGATTGCCGCCGGTTTTGCCATGAAGAAGGTGAAGGGCCACGGTAGCAAGCGGGAGATGCTGGTGGGGGATCGCACCGACAAGCAGCCGCAGCAGACCATAGCCCCCTGGTATGCCCGTCCTGCCGGACGCGCTGGCGAGGTAGTGATCATCGGCGGCGGCATTGCCTCGGCCATGACGGCGCTCTCTCTGGTGGAGCGGGGCCGCAAGGTGACGTTGTTGTGTGCAGATGGCGAACCGGCCACCGGCGCCTCCGGCAACCGCCAGGGCGCGCTCTATCCGCTGCTCAACGGCGAGCACGATGCCCTGTCACGCTTCTATTCGCTCGCTTTTGGCTATGCCCGCCTACGGCTACTGGCGTTGGCCGCGCAACATCCCATCGCTTTTGCACTGTGCGGGGTAACCCAGCTCGGTTATGACGACAAATCGGCAGCCAAGCTGGCGAAAATGAGCCAGGGCCCCTTCCCCCCCGAGCTGATGTATCCCCTCTCTACAGCAGAGGTAGAGCAGGTGGTTGGCCTGCCCTGTGGCCACAGCGGCGTCAGTTACCCGCTGGGAGGCTGGCTCTGTCCGGCCGATCTCACCCACGCAGCTATCAAAGAAGCGCAAGCCAGCGGGCTGCTTGAGGTGGCGTTCAATACCGAGGTGGTCGCTATTACTGAACTGGCCGATGGCTGGCAAATAAAAAGCCAGGATGGCCGCCACTGGCAGGCCCCCAATCTGGTGGTCGCCGCCGGTCACCAGTTGCCATCACTGCTCCCCTTTGCCGAGCTGCCGCTCTATCCGGTACGCGGTCAGGTAAGCCATGTGCCGACCTCAACCAGCCTGAGCCGGCTTAATACCGTGCTCTGCTACGATGGCTACCTCACGCCAATGCACAACGATCAACACTGTATTGGTGCCAGCTATGGCCGTAACCAGAGCAGCCTTGAGTTTCGTGCCGAGGAGCAAATCCAGAATCAGGTGCGGTTGCAAGCCTGCCTGCCGGAGCAAACCTGGCCCGCCGAGGTGGATGTGAGCGGCAACGAGGCGCGCGTGGGGGTGCGTTGTGCCAGCCGGGATCACCTGCCGGTGGTGGGGCCAGTGGCCAGATTGCAAGGTCTGGCGGATCATTATGTGCAGCTGCAGCATGAACAGCACAACGCCCAGCCGCTCCCCCTTCACCCCGGCCTCTATGTGCTGGGGGCGCTCGGTTCGCGGGGTCTCTGCTCGGCGCCGCTCTGTGGCGAGCTGCTCGCCAGCGAGATCTGCGGTGAGCCCCTGCCACTGGCCGCCGATCTACTGGAAGCGCTCCACCCTGCCCGTTACTGGGTGCGCAAACTGCTCAAAGGCAAGGCGCTGGTCTAAACATGGCGCTGTCTGCAATGAAATGGCCGCCCGGTGGGGCGGCCATTTCAGATGTTGAATCGTGCCATATTGACCGGGTTTGGCAGGGCTTCGCACCTCCAGACAGAGTTCACTTGGGCCAATGCACCCCGAGCTGTTCGCCATAACCCGTCTGACGCTGGAAATCGTCTACCCGTGCCTTCACCTTGTTCAATTCGCCACTGCCCGCAGCCCAGGCGGCATAGCGCAACGCCTGGCAATCTGCATGGCCTGGTAGTGCCGCAATCGCCCCGCCCACCTGATTTCCGCCTTGCAGCACCATCTCTTTGAAACGGGATTCATAGTCAAACATGCTGGAGAGCAGCCGACCCCAGCGCTGGCGAGCAGGGTCACTCCCCTCCGAACTCTGACGCCAGCGGGGCAACAATACAGTGGCATGAGTCGTTACCGTTACCCGTTTGAGCTGGCAACGCCCCGGCAACTGGTCGGTTTCCAGCTGCCAGTCCACCTGATAACTCGCCTTGCCGAGCACAGGCTTGCCATTCACCTTGGGGGCACTCTGAGCAATGGCGCGTGCCAGTTGATCTGGCTGGGCAGCACTTACCTCATAAAAACGGACATTGATGCGGGACTCTGGCACCACTTGCGGCCGGCTCGGCTGAGCCTGACTCATCAGGGGCAACAGCAATAGCACGCTCCCCACTACTCCATAAACCTTGCTGACCATGCCAGACTACCTTCCTTGATTGCACGGGCGGAGTACCAACCTTGGTGAAACCCACCGCCACACAGATGACGGGTATAGCCTATGTGTGACCAAGAGGCGGCGCAATACAATGATGAGCCCAGAAATCAGAGCAAGCTCACAGGTTGCGTGAGCAAAGTATGGCACAAGGATGAAACTGTATTTTTATTGAGCAGTACGACTGATGCGCTGCCAGTCGAGGTGATAGTTTTTCACATTGATGTCATGACCATCTATCTGAATGAAATGATCATTTTTAAGACGGTTGGCAAAAAAGTCCTGATCTGCCCCCTCATTGAGCCACAGCTCGCAAAGTCCCCGTTTTCCCTCTTTGGCATAAAATCTCGGGGTGACCAGCAACGCGACCCCATCTACCCGGATGGCATGACGGGCCAGGCAGTTTGCTTCCGTGGTTTTGGATGCCAGCGCGGCAAAACGGGGTCTGTTCCCCTCGGCAACCACCAGTACGCCGTAAGAGTGAGGAGCCATGAGACGCCGCATGGCGACCGCCTGATGAGGACCGGTTTGATGAAAACCGTCATTGGTTACCGCAAACACGCAAGTAGGTGAAAATAGCATCGCGAGCAGGAAAAGAGAGCGTTTAATGCCTGAAAAATCACCAATCACCATATAAAAGCCTCAAAAGACAACCAAGGCTGGCAAGGGTAGGTAGCCAAACCCGCTGGGTAAAGTACCTTTACCTTTCTTTAATTCTGTTCATGGGGTTAAACGTTGATTTAGCTCACACAACATCCTGTTTCCAGTCGCCACTCTACCCCTATCGGAATAGACTCCTTCCACTCTCATCCAATCAGAAGGCAACATATGCTGGAACTCATTGTTGGCACCCTGGTCACCCTGGTGGTGGGCCGTGCCATTTTCAAAGGATACTCCGCAACCGGGGTGCTGCTGAGCGGCGGCTTGCTGCTGCTGATCATCACCGCCATGATGGGCAAGCCGGTATTGCCGAGCAAGGTGGTCAGCACCGGTTATCTCGCAACCGATATCTTCGAATACGTCCGCTTCCTGCTCAATGATCGTGGCGGTGGACTGGGGATGCTGATCATGGTGCTCTGTGGCTTCGCCGGCTACATGAGCCACATCGGCGCCAACACCATTCTGGTCAAGCTGGCCAGCAAACCGCTCGGCATCATCAAGTCCCCCTATATCTTGCTGGTGGCTGCCTATCTGGTGGCCTGTGCCATGTCGCTGGCGGTGAGCTCCGCTACCGGCCTCGGCGTGCTGCTGATGGCCACCCTGTTCCCGCTGATGGTCAACATGGGGATCTCCCGTGGCGCGGCGGCGGCCGTGTGCGCCTCGCCAGCCGCCATTATTCTGGCACCAACCTCAGGGGACGTGGTGATGGCCGCTCAGGCCGCCAACATGCCGCTGCTGGACTTTGCCTTCAAGCTGACCCTGCCCATCTCGCTGGTGGCGATCGCCTGTATGGCGGTGACCCACTTCTTCTGGCAGCGCTACCTTGACCAGAAATCCGGTGAGCACAACGAGCCGGTCGCCCCGGGTGATCTGGTGACTACCGCCCCCGCTTTCTACGCCATCCTGCCCTTTACCCCCATCATCGGGGTGCTGGTGTTTGACGGCAAATGGGGTCCGCAGCTGGATATCGTCACCATCATCGTCATGTGCATGGTGCTGGCCAGCCTGCTGGAGCTGGTGCGTATCCGCAATGGCAAGGAGCTGCTGGACGGTCTCCAGGTCTGCTGGCGCAACATGGCTGACGCCTTTGCCGGTGTGGTCATGCTGCTGGTCGGTGCCGGTGTCTTCGCCCAGGGTCTGATGACCGTCGGCTTTATCGACACCCTGCTGGCTCACGCGCAGGATCTCGGTTCGGGTGGTCTGATCATGATGCTGTCACTGGTGGTGATCACCACCCTGGCCGCCTTCACCACCGGCTCGGGCAATGCTCCCTTCTACGCCTTCGTGGAGTTGATCCCCAACCTGGCCAGCAGCCTTGGCATCAACCCGGCCTATCTGGTGATCCCAATGCTGCAAGCCTCCAACCTAGGTCGCACCATTTCTCCGGTCTCCGGGGTGGTGGTCGCCTGTGCGGGGATGGGCAAGCTCTCGCCGTTCGAGGTGGTCAAGCGCACCAGTATGCCGGTCGCCGTCGGCCTGCTGGTGGTGATCGTCGCCACCCAGATCATGGTACCCGCCTGATCGCTGACCAGCCCGGCACCCTGCCGGGCTGGTATCCTCCCCCTCCTTTGCAGTAGACTCGGTGCTCATTTTCCCCCTAAGGAGGACCGAGATGAGTATTACGGTTCAACTTGCCCATTTCAGTGATTGCCACTCCCACTTCGATGGCGCGCCCATGAGCTTCTCCCCTGTCGGTGAAGGCCAGTGGCGCACCCAGTGCGGCGGTTATGCCCGGATCCTGACCCGACTGACCCAACTGCGTGCCAAAGCCGCAGCAGCCGGCCAGCGTTTTCTATTTCTGCACGGTGGCGACTCCTTTCAGGGTTCGCTCTATTTCAACCGCTTCAAAGGGCGCGCCAACGCCGACCTGCTCGCCATGCTGGCCCCCGATGCCATGGTACTTGGCAACCACGAGTTCGATCTGGGCAACGGCCCGCTGGTGGAGTTCTTGCGCCAGCTCGATTTTCCGGTGCTGGCCGCCAATCTGGACAACAGTCAGGAGCCAGCCGACACGCCGCTGGGGCTGTGGGATATTCCCCACCTCTACGACGCCCATCAGCCCTGGCATCGCCGGGTGATCGACGGGGTTCCCTTTGCACTGCTCGGCATCACCCTCGCCCAGATGGCTGCCATCGCCAACCCGGATCCCCACACCCGTTTCCACGCGGTCGCCGACACCCTCACCAGGGTGTTGCAGGAGATCAAGCGCGAAGGGATCCAGCATATCGTGCTGCTGAGCCACCTCGGGCTGGATCAGGACAAGCTGCTGGCCGAACGCTTCCCCGAGCTCAGTCTCATCATCGGCGGCCACACCCACAGCCTGCTCGGCGATCTCGCGCAGCTGGGTCTGCCAAGCGAAGGCAGTTATCCGCTGATGAACAACGGGGTGGCTATTTTGCATGCTGGCCACAGCGCCCTCTGCCTCGGTGTCTGCGAGCTCACCTTCGATGAGGCGGGCCGCGTCGTGCAGAGTCAGGGTCAGCTGGAGTGGCTCCCCTGGCAGCCCTGGCCGTACGCCTCCACGCCACCTGTCGGGCTCACCTTCTGTGAGCCGGACCCACAGCTTGAACAACATCTGGCCAAACGCTACCGGCCGGAGATTGAAACCATGAGCCAGCGCATCGTCACCCGACTGGCGGCGCCACTTCCCCATCAGCGGCTGCCGGATGCCACCCAGCCCCACGGCAGCCAGCTCGCCCCGCTGGTGGCCCGCGCCATGCTGACCGCCGCCCGTGAACAGGTAGGCGAGGTGGACTTTGCCCTGCACAATGCTGGCGGCGTGCGCTGCTCGCTGGAGCCGGGCCCCCTGAGCGAAGCGGATATCGCCGGTCGCCTGCTGCCGTTTGCCATTCCCCTCACCCTCTATCGGGTGCACGGTCACGAGTTGGCGGAGGCACTGGAGAATGCCATCGACAACGCCACCAACAACGGCGTGGTCGGCAATGGCAACGGCAGCTTCCCCTACACCGCAGGGGTGCGATTCACCTATCAGGCCGATCGGCCCAAGGGCCAGCGCATCACCCGACTGGAGTGGGAAGCCGCCCCCGGCCAGTGGCAAGCGGTCAATGCCGAACAGGTCTATCGCGGAGTGTCGAGCGCCTATACCGCCTCCGGCAAGGAGGGCTACACCGCACTGGCGCGTACCCTGACCCAGCACAATCAGGAGCTCGGCATCACCCTGGCCGACGCCTTTATCCGCTGGGCCCGTCACCTGCCGACACTGGAAGCGCAGCCGCCCCTGCTTGAGTACCTCAGTTGATGCAGAGGGGGGATGGCTTGCTACATCCCCTGACGGCCAATATTGCCGCAGCCAGCGCCCGGTTCCCTGCAAGAACCGGGCTTTTTCGAGAATATTTGCCCCACACGGGCCTGCCCCATTGCATCGCACTCACTAGCTCGGCAAGATAGGCCCGCTTTCAAGACCAGCTGCAGGAACAGGCGACTTCATGAATCACTCCATCCGTTTCACTCCCCCTCGCGTCAACCCGGGTATCAAGCCAGCCATCGTGCTGCTTACCGCCCTGCTGGCGCTGCTCTTCTGTCTGCGCAACCCGCTCTTCCACGCCATGGCGCCGGGGTTTGATGCCTCGCTGTTCGCGGTGATGGGCAAGATGTGGAGCGAAGGGGGGGTGCTCTATCGCGACATGATCGACATCAAGGGGCCGATGATCTTCGCTCTCGACGCGCTGGGCTATCGAATGGGGGGGTTTGTCGGGATCTGGACACTGGAGTGGGTGCTCTGCTGGCTCGGATTGCTGGCCAGCTGGCAGGCCTTTGCCCAGCTCGGACTCTCGTTCAAGGCGCGCCTTGGCGCCATGCTGGCGGTGCTGGCTCTCTACGGCACCCGTTACTACTACGGCAACATGACTGAGGACTGGACCTTCCACCTCGCCCTCATCGCCCAGTGGGCCTTCATCACCCTGCTGCTGGACAAGGGATTTCGCTGGTGGCCGGCGCTGGTGGCGGCCCTCACCTTCGCCATCGTCGCCTGGATGCGCACCAACAACGGCGCCTTCTGGGGAGCCTGGTATCTGGTGCTGTTCTGCCACTGGTGTCTGCATGAGAAGTGGCGTGATGCCATCTTGCTGCTCATCTCCAGCCTGCTGGGGCTGGCGCTGATTGGCGGCCCGCTTTACGCCTACTTCCAGCAGCATGATCTGCTGGCGGCCTTCAAATACTACGCCTTCGACATCTTCTTCGAAGGGAGCTACGGCAATGGCTTCTCCCCCATGGTGGGCGCCGTCGGCCTGCTGCGCACCGGCCTTGTGATGCTGCTGCCCGCCTTCATCATTCTGATGCTGAGCCGCCGTCAGGAGTGGTATCTGCCCGCCCTGCTGGCAACCCTGTTTGGGGTGCTGTTTACCCTGATCGCCAACTCGGTCTCCGGCCATGTGTTCGATCACTACGACGTGCTCTATCTGCAACTGGCAGTGCTGCCGCTGGCGGTATTGCTGGATCGCAGCGAACAGCAGGCAGATGCCATCGGGCTGCTCTGCATCTCGCTGGTGGTGCTCACCGCCAGCTGGCTGCTGGCCCAGCAGCTCGGTTTTGGCTGGAGCACCAAGGAGTGGTCCCTCGAGCGGGTCAACGAGGTGCTCGGCACCAGCCTGCTGTGGGCGCTGCCGGTGCTGATCCTCATCCCCCTCTGGCGAGCCTGGGATGTGCGCAGTGCCACCCCCTGGCTGGCGACTCTGGCCATGCTGCTGCTGATGATCAACAACGCCTGGGAAGGGACCCTCAAGGGTCGCCCCTTCAATCCGGCGGCGCAGGTACGGGTCGATCGCATCAAGGCCGAGACAGTCCCGAGCGACAAGATCTGGGTCGATGGCATCCAGCCGCAATATTATCTCTGGACCGATCGCCAGCCAGCGTCCGCCTATCTCTTCTTTGCCAACGTCAATCCGCCCTATGACGTGCGCGAGCGGGTGCTGGCCGATATCCAGCGCCAGAATCCGAAGTTCATCATCGCCAAGCCGGATCGGGTGAGCGAGGAGCTGAAAAAGCCGAGCTCCCCTTCCCATCTCGCCTTTTATCAATACCTGACCAGCCACTACGAAGAGGTGGATCCGGGTCTCTATCGCCGACGCTGATCGTCAATACGCCCCGCAGGGCGGCCATTGTTGCAATGGCCGCCCTTTTTATTGCGCCAGATCGCCTTGCAGCGGCGGCCCGCAGTAGGCAAGCCCGCCCGAGATAACTACAATGACGCTCTTTTTGATGTAACGAGTGACACCATGGCGGAACTGACTTATCTGGGCGGCTATCCAGACCCCCTCAAGGCACAGGTACAGCAGCTGATTGCGGCGGGCAAGCTGGGGGAGATGCTGGCCAAACGCTATCCGGAAAGCCACCAGATCCAGAGCGACAAGGCGCTGCTTGCCTACACCATGGAGCTGAAGAACCGCTACCTCAAGAGCTCGGCGCCCCTGTCAAAGGTGGTGTTCGATGGCAAGATCAACGTGATCAAGGATGCCCTCGGCCTGCACACCTACGTCAGCCGGGTACAGGGCAGCAAGCTCAAGGCCAAGAACGAGATCCGCATCGCCGCCCTGTTCAAGGAGGCGCCGCCCCCGTTCCTGAAAATGATCGTGGTGCACGAGCTGGCCCATATCAAAGAGAAGGATCACAACAAGAGCTTCTACCAGCTCTGCCAGCACATGGAGCCCGACTATCATCAACTGGAGTTTGATCTCAGACTCTGGCTCACCTGGCGTGATATCGACAAGGCCAACCGCTAGGCTGACAACCGTTTCAGGGAGGAAACATGTCATTTGCCGCCATCCCCTTTGGTGCCAACCGCTTTATTGCCACTTTGGTAATGGCCAACTTGGGCTGCGCTGCCTATCCCCGCCGCGCGTCACGCGGGCTGCTGGCCCTGCTGCTTCTGCTCGCGGGCCACAGCGCCCTGGCCGATGAGCGCTGGCAGAGCGACAGCTATCTGGTCGAGAGCTTTATGGCCATCGCCATGGAGCGGGAGTATGGCGAAGCCAGGCAGACCCGTTTTGCCCGCTGGCAGCAGCCGATCCGGCTGCAACTTATCAACGAATCGGGTGACAAGCCGCTGCAGGCCGACGTAGTGAAGGTACAGGCGGCCCATCTGGCCCGCATCACCGGCCACCCCATCAGCATGGTGACCGCAAAGCCCAACCTCACCCTGATCATGACCGACTACAGCAAGATGAAGAGCTGGGCCAACCGCACCATGGGGGGGGATCCATCGGTCAAGATGGCGCTCAAGGAGGGGCTCTGCCTTGCCAACTTCGCAACCAATGCGAAACACGAGATCAGCCGTGCCACCATCATCATTCCGGTAGACTACAGCAGAGCCAAGGGGCGTTTTCTCGACTGCGTGGTGGAGGAGTTCACCCAGGTGATGGGTCTGCCCAACGACTCGGACAAGGTGTTTCCCTCCATCTTCAATGACAACAGCATCGACAGCTTTTTGACCGGGCTGGACTATGTGCTGCTCAAGATGGCCTATCACCCGGCCCTCAAAGCCGGAATGAGCAGTGCCGAGATCCGCGCCGCACTGCCCATTGCGCTGGCCGACCTGCGCGCCAAAGGGGAGATCCGCGAAGCCAACCGCCGGGTGCAGCAGCAGAGCCTGAAAAGCTGGGCGGGACTGTAACGGCATGGCTCAACCCAGAGCCAGACAAGCCACTGCGACTCACCACCAACAAAAAACGCAGCCACCTGGCTGCGTTTTTTGTTGTATGGGTATCAGCAGTGCATTAGCAGGCATGCCCGTTTATCCTCAGCCCATTTATCCACCGCCCAGAATTATCCACTGACCATGGGGATCAGGATGCGACGTTCTCTTCCGGCATCCAGCTGTCGGCGTTCTCCCACACCTCCTGCACCATAGCTTCGGCCAGCTCTTTGTCTTCCTTGCTGGCACGGCTGACGGTCAGAGCCATGGTACTGCCCGGCGCGACCCGCACATGGATGTCGGGAAATTTTTCGCCAAGCTGCTTGAGCAGCTCCTGACGCAGCGCCTCCATGGTCGAGGTCGGGATCTGATGTTTTCTGTCGATGATGATTTCAAGACGCATAGGAAACTTCTCCATGATTTATAACTGTATTTTTATCCAGTATTCATGGGAAGTAAAGTGCCAACTTGCACCAATCAGAAAAGATCCAGCTGCTGACCACAGATCCGGTCGAACGACTCGCCGATAAAGGGCAGGATGGCATCGGCAATGGGCCGCAACTGCTTGTCGATATAGTGCTCGTAATCGATGGCGCTGCGCCGGTACTCCAGCGGCTCGGGGCCATTGAGGGTCATCAGATAGGCGATGGCGCCCCGATGCTGATAGCGCTGGGGCAGCCCGCGGCGCAGGTTCTCCTCATCGGCCAGCCGCGCCGCACGCACATGGGGCGGCACATTCTTCTGATACTCTTCGAGCTTCTGGCGCAGCCGTTTGCGGTAGATAAGCAGATCGTCGTGACGACCGGCGCGGGTCTCATCCACCATGGTGCGCACATAGCCGCTGGGATCTTCATCGTGAAACACCAGCTCGTAGAGGCGGGTCTGAAACTGCTTGGCCAGCATGGTCCAGTCGGTGCGCACCGATTCGAGCCCCTTGAACACCAGCTGTTCACTCTCCTCACTGGCCTTGCCAACCAGCCCCGCATAGCGCTTCTTGCTGCCCTTCTCCAGCCCGCGGATGGTGGGCATCAGAAAGCGGCGATAGTGGGTCTCGTACTGGATCTCGAGATAACTCGGCAGGTCGAACTCTCGCCTGATCAGTGCAGCCCAGTTATCGTTGATCATTTGCGCCAGTCGCTGGCCAATCTCGTCCGCCTCATCCGGGCTGGTCTCGCGCCCCAGATGGACAAAAGTGGAGTCGGTGTCACCATAGATCACCTCGAACCCCTTCGCCTCAATCCACTCGCGGGTCTGCTGCATGATGCTGTGACCACGCAAGGTAATTGACGAGGCAAGTCGCGGATCATAGAAACGGCAGCCCCCCGACCCCAGCACCCCGTAGAAGGAGTTCATGATTATCTTGATGGCCTGGGAGAGTGCCTTGTTGCTGGCAGCCTTGGCTCTGTCCCTCGCCGCCCACAGGGTGGCGATGAGATCCGGCAAAAAGTGCCGCTCGCGGGAGAACATGGCGCCGCGAAAACCTAGAATGGCGTGGTCGGGGTGTTGCAACCCCTCGATGAGTCCCATGGGATCGATGCAGAAGGTGCGGATGATGCTGGGATAGAGGCTCTTGAAATCGAGCACCAGCACATGGCGATAGAGACCGGGTTTGGAGTCCATCACATAGCCGCCGGGGCTCGCCAGCCCACCGTCGGCCGGCAAATTGGGGGCCACGTAGCCGCCACGATGGAGCCGCGGCAGATAGAGGTTGGTAAAGGCCGCCACCGAGCCCCCTACTCTGTCCAGCTCAAGACCAGTGAGGGAGGCGCGCTCGATGGCAAAAGGGATGAGGTGGCAGTAGTCGAAGATCTCCCACACCAGCTTGCAATCTTCCAGGTTGTAGCGAGCCAGCGCCTCCTTGTCGGAGTGGAACAGCTCGGTGATCTTCTCCCCCCGATTGGCCACATCCTCGATATCCTTGCCACGGCCAAGCAGTTCGCTCGCCACCGCATCCAGGCTGTAGCTGGCAAACTGCCAGGTGGCGCTTTTGAGGGTATCGATGCCATCGAGCACCATGCGCCCGGGAATGATGACGTTGCCAGTCTGGGGATCGCCCCGTGACGAGCGCCAGAAGCAGAGCTCGCGCCCCCGCCCGAGCCGCAGTCTCCGCTTGTTAAGCTCGGCGCGGCGCAGCAGCAGACGAAAGTCAAAATTGACCACGTTCCAGCCGATGACCAGATCGGGGTCATGCAGGCTGAACCAGCTCTCCAGCGCACTCAGCAGGGCGCTCTCGTCCTCTACCCACTGGACCTGGGTGCCCCAGCTGTCGGCATCCGCTTCCGGGGTGCCGATCATGATGACCCGCGCATCCTGTTCGCTGTAAAGACCGACCGAGAAGAGGGCCCCGTCCATGGCGCACTCCACGTCGAGCGACACCCAGGAGAGGGTCGGTGTCACCGCCTGCGGCGCGCAGCGCGCCTCGTTGACCTCCCAGTAGCCCTGCTTGCCCCCCTTTTTTACAGCCCGGCCATCGAAGCGCACGCCAGCTGTGATGAAACGCTCCATCAGGAAGCGCTCCGGCAGCCGGATATCCGCCTCGAAGTGCTCCAGTCCGCGAATAAGCAGCAGCTCGATAGCGCGGTGAAAGGCGCTCAGGGTAGCGAAATAGCAGCCCACCACAGGGCGGCCATCGAAAGTGTGCATCGGCAGGCGGCGAAACCGCCCGCTCACCCCGGCGCCTTTGAACAGCTCGGCAGCTTCAGCCATATGGCTCTGCGGCAAAAAAAACACCGGCTCCTGCCCCGGCACCACCACCCGCACCGGCCCCTGCGCGCTCCAGAGCCACATCACGATTTCGGTGGTTGCAGGCTGCCCGTTGCGACCGCGCACGTCCCGACCATGGCGGGTCAGGATAAAACCGTCGAGGGGCGGAGTGGCGGGTACGGTGGGCTGGGTTGCAGTCATGAAGCGTAAAGGGGCTGTCCGAGAATGGGACTATTGTACGTTCATACAGTGCCTGCTCGCAATCGTCACGCTGGCTGCGAGGCGGGAGTCAAACTGGTAAGCTCGATCCGGTCGTGATTCCCACCCATCCCGTTCTGACCACTCTTCGCCGACAAAAGGAGTCTCTGTGGCAATCTATTCTCTGCTGGATCAGCTGGCTATCCCCTACCAGCGTGTCGATCATCACCCGGTGTTTACCTGTGAGGAGGCGAGCAAATTGCTGCCCGACCTGCCCGCAGCCAAGACCAAGAACCTCTTTTTGCGCGATCCGAAAAGCGAGCGGCTGTTTCTGGTGGTGAGTCCGGAGGAGCGCCGGGTCGACCTCAAGGCGCTGGCTGCCATGCTCGGCGTCAAGCGGCTGAGCTTTGGCGCCCCCGAGCGACTCAATGCGGTGCTCGGCCTTACCCCGGGCTCGGTAACCCTGCTCGCCATGGTGCGCGACAGGGAAAAAGCGGTAGAGCTGGTGGTAGACGAGGCCATCTGGCAGGCCGAACAGGTGCAGTGCCATCCGTTGGTCAACACCGCGACTCTGATCATCCGCCTCGACGACGTGCGCCGCCTGCTGGCCCACCTCGGTCGGGAGGCCAACGTCATGCGGCTGCCGGTCATTATTGACTGACCCAAGAGTGTGGGAAGCATAAACGCTCCGGCGTCATGCCCCGCCCCTGATTAATCGAGTCAGCAGCCCTCTTGTGGCGGTTGTTGCCGCGATCGTGCCCGGATCACTTGAACCATTGCTCAACGGCGCAATTCATGCTGTGATCCGGCCCAGTCACCCGGCCCTGAGGTCGCTGCGCCGTTCCCGGCAGGAAGAGCCCAAACCCTTGATGCAGAGTCTGTTTTCCTCGGCCCAGTTGCTGAGTCTGGTGCTGTTCGTCAGCCTGTCGCACATCGGGGTCGCGGCCATTTTCGCCTACCTGTGGCATACCCAGCGACAGCTGCGCTCCCTGCTCTACTGGTCGGCCAGCGAACTGGCCATCGCCGCCGCCTTTGGCTGCCTGCTGCTGCGACCCCTTACGGGAGAGATCTCCCTTGCCAATATCCTGCTTACCAATCTGCTGATCATCGCCACCCCGCTACTCTATGAGCGGGGGCTGCGCCACTTCTTCCGGCGCGAGGCCGACCGTTTCGGCTGGCTCTGCCCGCTCCTTGCCCTCGCCGGCTTCCTGCTATTCGCTGTCACCGCCACACAGCTACCGCAGGATGACATACACAGCCGGATCGTGGTGCTATCCGGGGCCATCTCGCTGCAAATGTGCCTGCTGCTGTGGCAGCTCTGGCGCTATCAGCGGTTGGCCCCCGCCTACCGGGTGCTGCGCTTTGCCATCTTGCTGCTTGCGCTGCAACTGGCCCTGCAACTGATCAGGATGGCCAAGCATCAGTGGTGGCCTGAGTCGGCTGCCTCCAGCCTGACCGATCCCCTGCTCGGCCCGGTGCTCCTGCTCAGCCTGCTCTTTACCATTGCCCGCAGCTTCATTTTGCTGAGCCTAGTGCACACCCGTCAGCAGCAGGCGCTGCTCGCCACCCAGCGCGAGCTGGAGCGGCGCGCCAACCTGGATGCCCTGACCGGACTGGACAGCAGACACTATTTCGAACACCAGGTGGCCCTGCGTGCCCGCGAGATGGCTAGCCCCGGCCAGCTGCTGCTGATCGATCTGGACAACTTCAAGCAGATCAATGACCGCCACGGTCATCCCGCTGGCGACGCCATGCTGCGGGCGGTGGGACGGGTGATCCGGGAGAGCCTGCCGACGGCGGGGCTAGCCGGGCGCCTTGGCGGCGACGAGCTGGCGCTGCTGGTGATGGAGACTTCGCAAACGCTGCCGGCCTGCTGCCAGACCCTGCAGCAGCGGGTCGCAGACGCCACTCGGTCGCTGGCCGGTGGCCCCATCAGCCTCAGCATAGGGCTCACTTCGCTGCAGCAGGGCGAGAGCTTTGAGCAGGCCTATTCGCGCGCGGATCGGGCACTCTATGCCGCCAAACAGGCTGGCCGCCAGCGCGCTTGCATCCAGGAGCCACACCACAGCGAACCCTGGCCGCTGTGGCCTCTGGCCACCCAGACCTGATGCAACCCCTCATCGAGTGCCGGGCCGCTCGGCTGACCGACGCCCCCGCCTACCGCCGCTACGAGGCCGAATGTGGCGCCGCCGGGTTGCCGCTCTATCAGGTGGCGCAATTCGGCTCGACTCAGTGGCTGCAGGAGTTGCTCGCCCATGCCAATGGCCTGCATCTGCCGCCGGGCTACCTACCGACCACCACCTATTTTGCCCTCGAAGGGGAAGCGCTCCTCGCCACCTTGCGCCTGCGCCACGGCGACAAGCCAAGCCACCCACCAGTGGCTTGGCTATATCGATTACGAGACCATCCCACCCGCCGGGGTGAAGGTGCCGCCCGCATCCTGCTCGGTTGAGTGCAGCGCCATGTGCTCAGCGAACCTGTGCTCATCAGCTGTGACAAGACAAATCCCGCCTCGCTCAAGGTCATTGAAGCTGCAGATGGACAATGGCTGGATCGCCGCTATCATACCGGCGATCTCTGCTGGGTCCGGTTTTACCGGCTGGCCCCGGCCAAGAGGCCAGGGCTGTGCGGCAGACAATAAAAAAGAGCACCACTAGGCGCTCTTTTTCCATTGACCACGGCCACCAACAAGATCAGTAGCTGTCTTCCTCTTCGGCCTTCATCCTGGCCTGACGAGCCAGTGCCTCCTCCTGGGCGCTCTCGATCTCGTGCAATACAGAATCGAGATCCACCTGCTCGCGGCTCTCCTCGAACAAGCCGGTCAACTCGCTGTCGGGGGTCAGTTTGCCATCTTCATACAGGGCCCACATCTCCCGGGCGTAGCGGGTCTTGAGCAGCTCGGGGGCATACATGCCGTAGTAGTTGCGCATGTTGTTGACGTCCCGCTCCAGCATCGCCTTGGCCTGGTTGTTGGCGGCGGCATCCACCACCTGGGGCAGGTCGATAATGACGGGGCCCTGTTCATCCACCAGCACATTGAACTCGGAGAGATCGCCGTGGATAAGACCGGCGCAGAGCATCCTCACCACGTAACGGATCACCTTGGCATGGTCGATGACCGCCTGCTCGGGGGTAAGCGCCACATCGTTGAGGCGCGGCGCGACATTGCCATCCTCATCGGTGATAAGTTCCATCAAGAGGACGCCATCGAGGCAGACATAGGGCTGCGGCACCCGCACACCGGCCGCCGCCAGCTTGAACAGGGCGTCGACCTCGGTGTTCTGCCACACCTCTTCATGCTGTTTGCGGCCGTACTTGGAGCCCTTCTCCATGGCGCGAGCATCGCGACTGCCGCGCACCTTGCGGCCTTCCTGATAGACCACGGCCTGCTTGAAGCTGCGCTTGGACGCTTCTTTATAGACTTTGGCGCAGCGGATCTCGTCGCCGCAGCGCACCACATAGACGTCGGCCTCTTTGCCGCTCATCAGCCGGCTGATGACGTCATCGACCAGGCCGTCATCCACCAGGGGTTGGATTCGATTTGGAATTTTCATGGCCGCCCTTTTACCCTATTTCCGCTCTCGAAGATAGCTCCGCGCACGCTCACTTGCCTCTCCCTGTCATAAGACACCCTGTTATCCTCTGTTTGCGCTGTTTTTGTCCACCCGTTCGCCTTAAAAACCACCCGCAACAGACCAAATACGAAAGGCTCCTCTGCCAACAAAATTGGCCCGCATGCGGGCCAATTTTCAAGGTTCGGGCGGCAAGCCCTGACGAATACGCTGGATCCCCGCTTCATAGAGTCCGTCATCCCCCTCCTGATGCTCCAGGGTTTCAAAGATCTTGAGAAACCACATGTACTGCTCGGGATGGCGGGCAACCTGCATCTCCACCACCCGGTTCATGGCGTTGACGTCTGCCAGCAGATCGGCGGTGGGATAAGGGTCAAACGGCGGCTCGATCTCCAGCAGATAGCATCCCTCATCCTCGTCATAGCTGGCGAAGATGGGCACGGCTCTGGCACCAGTCAGTTTCACCAGCTTGGGCAACGCTGGCAGGGTTGCTTTGGGACGACCGAAGAAGGGAACAAACACGCTCGCCTCACGGCCGTGATCCTGATCCGGCAGATAAAAAAAACTGGCGCCAGCGCGGATCGACTTGATCGCCGGCTTGATACCGACACTGCGCTCATAGACCTTGCCCCCTTTGGCCCGCTCGCGGTTGATGTACCAGTCAAAAACCTGATCTTTCGGGCTCTTCATCATGGTGCACATCTCGATGCCCATCATGGAGAAGTAGCGGCCAATCATGTCGACCGCCCAGGTATGAGGCACCACCAGGATCACCGGACGGCCCGCAGCTTGCTCCGCTTGCACATGCTCCCAGCCGCTCACCTTGACGCGGCGGGTCAGGCGCGCCTTGCTGCGCCAACTGAGCTCGCCAAAGCCCATAAAGGTCTTGAGCCCGACCCGGATCGATTTGAGCAGCAGCGCCTGACGTGCGGCGGCATCCAGCGTTGGAAAGCAGATCTTGAGGTTGGTATCGGCAATATAGGCCTGCTTTTTCGAAAAACGCAGCAGGGTCGGTGAGACCAGATCGGCAAAGCGATCCCGCAACCTCGCAGGAGTAAATGCCAGCAGGGAGAGCAGGCCCAGTGCGAACCAGCTGCCCCACCATTTGGGATGCAGCAGGCGGCTATGAAATGAGGTATCAAATACCGGATCTAACGCAGACATGGCGACCATCAAGTCATCAAAAACAAGCGGTTATTGTAATTATCCTGACATTTTTTTCTACCCTGAGGAGGCTTGCTATCGACCTGCAAGGCACAGATCAGACTAGTTATCATAAAAAATGGCCCACCTGGGGCCATTTCAATCAATCTTAATTCAGGGTCAGCCGTGGGGCGACAATCCCTTGCGGATCCGCTGGATCCCCGCCTCGTAGAGGCCATCCGGCCCCTCCTGATCTTCACGGGTATCGAAGATCTTGAGGAACCACATGTACTGGCCCGGATGGCGCGTCAGCTGCTGTTGCACCATATCGTTCATCCGACAGGTATCGGCCATCACATCCTCGGTGGGATAGTTGTCAAACGGGGCATCTATCTCAAGCCGGTAACAGTGGTTCGCTTCGTCATAGCAGGCGAGCAGCGGCACCGCCTTGGCGCCGCTGACCTGAACCAGACGGGGCAAGGCTGGCAGGGTCGCCTTGGGGTGGCCGAAGAAGGGAGCAAAGATGCTCTTCTCGCGACCGTGATCCTGATCCGGCAGGTAGAAGAAGCTGCGACCACTCTTGATGGTTCTGATCACCGCCTTGATCCCGGCGCTGCGCTCGTAAACGCGGCAACCGTTTTTGGCCCGTGCACGGTTGAGGTGCCAGTCAAACACCGGATTGCGTGCCCGTTTCATCATGGTGCACATGGGCACCCCGCGCTGGGTGAAGCAGTAACCGGCGGCATCCACCGGCCAGGTATGGGGCACCACCAGGATCACCGGACGACCGGCAGCCCGCTCCGCCTCGATATGCTCCCAACCGATCACCTGCATCCGGCTCATCAGATAACGCTGACTGCGCATGGTGAACTCGCCAAATCCCAACAGACTCTTGAGGCCGACCCGGATCGAGGTCAGTGCAATGGCATCCCGCTCTTCCGGGCTCTTGTCCGGGAAGCAGATCTCCAGATTGGTTCTGGCGATATAGATCTGTTTTTTCGAGATACGAAACACCAGCGGTGCCAAGGCTTCGGCCAAACGGTCGCGCAATCGCACCGGCACAAAGGCCAGCAGCATCAGCACACCGAGCGCCAGCCAGCTGAACCAGTAGCGGGGATGCAGAAAACGGGCTTCAAAAGAGGAGTCAAATACGGGATCTTGGGACGACATGTATCGGGGTCGAGCGAAAAAGTGGTGCTGCATTGTAGTCGTCCTGACAGGTAATACCAGTTAAATCCATGTCAAATAGCCCGCCACTGGCGCCACATCAAAAAACCATAAAAAAATGCCCCGCACTGCGGGGCATTTTGCTCGTTACACAACCAGGGTGGAGGCTCTTTGTCCATCCATCGTATGACTGGTCGTTTATCCCGTCGCTCTCGGAGCGCACTGCTTATCCATTTCCCGTTGTCACATCATCAAGGTTTATCGGTGAGCCCCTTGGCGAGCCATGCCGTTATTCATTTCGGTATTACGCTGCGGCAGAAAAAACATCAGGTAACGCAGTGCCACATACCCGACGATGACTGTAGCCACCCCCAGCTCGAAGTGAGCCAGCAGTCTGATCTGCTCGACGTAGTGACTCCCTTGCGCAAACCCTTCAACCAGATGAGCCACTTTGAACAGAGCGGTGGCACCGATCACCAGCGGGAAGGTGAAGGCGGCATAACCCGGCGAGAAGGGCAGACGCAGCAGTTTGATGAAGGCCAGATAGATGATGCCGGTCATCAGGATGGCGATCCCCAACAGCACGGCCACCAGCAGCAGTGACGGCTCCTGACTGACAGTCAGGTAACCGGCCAGAGAGAGGCTGGCAGGGGCAGCCAGAATGGCAATGGTCGGTTTGGCGGCATCCGGCACTTCATGGCTGAAGATCAGGCGGTAGAGCATCAGCGGCAGCATCAAGCCGTAGCAGATGATCCCGAACCAGAGCAGACCGTTGGCCAGCGGGGCAAACTGACCACCCGGGAAGGCGACGTCAGCCACGATGATCCCCACCGGCGGCACGAACCAGCTCGGCACCATGTGGTGGATTTCAAACTCTTTGGCGCGATGCCAGATAAAGGTGGCCAGGAACAGCAGATGAACCGCCACGGCAAACAGCCAGAGGGCCTCGCCCGCTTGCGGCGCAATCATACCGAGCGCTTTGGAGACCACCATGGTGCCCATGGCATAGGTCGGTACCACACTGCCCACCACGGGGTGAGCGAGATCCAGCAACAGCAGGCGGGGGTGAAGCAGAAACTTGAAGGTCAGGATCACTAGCAGCACGGCCGCAATGGCAGCACCCAGCAGTTGCATCCGGCCATCGAAGTGACCGGCATTTTCCCAACACCAACCAAGGCTGGCGATGCCCAGCGCCAGACCCGCCATGGGGGTTGGGGCGGCAGCCAGTGATTTACGGGTTCTTGCGATCATGATGACACCTTTCTATTGATGACTATGGCGATAGGATAATGGTCCCTTATCGTTTACGATATCTAAATGAATTAAATCAATCATTCAGGAAAACCAAACACGATGAAACTGACCCTGCAGCAGCTGAAAGTGTTCGCCACCATTGCCCGTTATGGAAACCTTGGCCTTGCCGCCAACGAGCTCTGCCTGAGCAAGGGGGCCGTCTCCCAGTCGCTACAGGAGCTGGAGCGCCAGCTCTCCACCCCGTTGTTTGACCGCATTCACCCCAGATTGCAGCTCAACAACGAGGGGCGCCTGCTGCAACCGGCCGCCGAAGAGCTGCTGACACGGATGCAAGATATCGAGAACCTGTTCAGCCCCGATGCCGAGCCGAGCGGCCAACTGCGCCTTGGTGCCAGCCAGACCATCGGCAACTACCTGCTCCCCACCCTGCTCGCCAGCAGCAAACAGGAGCTGGGGCTCCCCCCCAAGGTGACCATCAACAACACTCACCTGCTCTGCCATGCGTTGGCCAACTTCGAGCTGGATATGGCACTGATCGAGGGGGAGAACCACCACCCCGACCTGCTCGCCGAACCCTGGCTGCAGGACGAGATGCTGGTGGTGGCCCCACCCGGTCACCCGCTTGCCAACAAGAAGGAGCTCTCCCTCTCCCGTCTGGGGGGCGAAACCTGGGTATTGCGTGAAGCACAATCGGGCAGCCGCGAGCAATTTATCCAGCAGATCCAGCCCGAGTTGCCCCGCTGGCAACCAGGGCTTGAACTCAACACCCTGGAGGCGGTGATGCTGGCGGTGGAGAAGGGGCTTGGCATCTCCTTTATCTCCCGGCTGGCAGCCTCGGATCGCCTGGCAGATGGGCGGCTGATCGCCCTGCCCCTCTCCCGTCGCTTCCCGCGCCAGCTCTCCCTTATCTGGCACAAGCAGAAGTACCACTCCACCTCCCTGCGCCACTTTATCCACTTCTGCCGGGCTCAGGTGAACAATGCCGAAGTGAGCCGCGCAGAGTAACGCCCGATCGGAGCGCCGCTGGCTGGTCCGCCCACCAATAACGGAAAAAGCAGAGAGGGAGCCACGGCTCCCTCTCTTTGATCCGCTTCTGAGTATCACTTCGCCAGACTGCGCAACCAGCTGATCTCCTCGCCCCAAATAGACTCGTCTATGGTCTCGAGGATCAGCGGAATGCGATCGAAGCGCTCATCATTCATGATGTGGTGGAATACCGCCTCTCCCAGATTGCCCTCCCGCAAGCTGTGGTGGCGATCGACCCGGCTGCCGAAGGTGCACTTGGCGCCGTTGATATGCATCCCCTTGAGATAATGAAAACCCACCGTGCGATCGAACTCGGCAAAGACAGCAGCGCAGCTCTCTGCAGTGCGCAGATCGTAGCCGGCGGCAAAGGCGTGGCAGGTATCGAAACAGATCCCGACCCGGCTCTTGTCCTCCACTCCCTCGATGATGGTGGCTAGGTGCTCGAACGACCAGCCGAGGTTGGTCCCTTGCCCTGCGGTATTCTCAATCACCGCCGTCACCCCTTCACTGCGCTCCAACGCCCAGTTGATGGACTCGCTCACCAGCTTGAGGCTGGCCGCCTCTGGGATCTGCTTGAGATGGCTACCGGGGTGGAAGTTCAGATAACAGAGCCCCAGTTGCTCGCAGCGTTTCATCTCGTCGAGAAACGCATCGCGGGATTTGGCCAGACCATCGGGATCCGGGTGGCCCAGATTGATGAGGTAACTGTCGTGGGGCAAGATCTGCTCCGGCAGAAAACCGGCCTTGTCACAGGCCGCCTTGAAGGCACGAATGGTGGCATCCGACAAGGGGGCCGCCTGCCACTGACGTTGATTCTTGGTAAAGAGGGCAAACGCGTTGGCCCCGATGGCCTGGGCGCGGGCGATGGTATTCTCCACCCCGCCGGCCGCACTGACGTGGGCTCCGATATATTTCATACAATCTCCTCAATACGGCAAGCCGCCATTATGCCGCTCCCGCCCGGCCACGCCAAACCGGGATATCCGATAGCGGGTATCGACAAATAGTGCCGCCTATACAAGGCGCTGCGTTTCATGGCGTAATCGGCCTTCGCTGTGGCAACCTCTCAGTTAGAGCCCGCCCACGCCAGCATGGCGCCCATAAAAAAACGCAGCGTATCGCCTGAGCAATAACGCTGCGTCTTTGGGTCTCTCGGCCGTCCCCCTTGCCGTGACCCGAATGGCCAGCGACAAGGGAGCAAGAATGCGCGGGGAGAGTCGCCTTAGAAGGGCATCTTGAAGCCTGGCGGCAGTTGCATGCCACCGGTCAGCTCGCCCATCTTGGCCTTGTTCTGCTCTTCCACACGGCGCACGGCATCGTTGCAAGCGGCGGCAACCAGATCTTCCAGCAGCTCCTTGTCATCTTCCATCAGGGAGGGGTCGATCTCGATGCGACGGACGCTGTGACTACCGGTCATGGTGACCTTGACCATGCCTGCACCGGCTTCACCGGTCACTTCCATCTGAGCCAGCTGCTCCTGCGCCTTCTGCATACGCTCTTGCATCTGTTGGGCCTGTTTCATCAGGTTCCCCATTCCACCTTTACCAAACATATGTCGTCTCTCGTCTTGAAATCCGGCATCCAGCGCCGGGCTGTGGGCTTGTCTGTCCTAGATGGGGACAGCCAAACTGCTTTTCAACCGGAAGCAAGCTCCCGGCCACGGAATTTAGCGGTTGAGGGGCTCGATGCTCTCGTGATGGAGCACGGCACCAAACCGCTGAACTAAAAACTGCACGTTGGGATCCTGCTCCAGATCCCGGGTCACCTGCTCGCGCACCCCGAGATAGAGGCGATGCTCGATCTCGAGGGGGGTCTCCTTGTCAGGCACCACACCGAGCGTTACCTCGACCTGCACCGGTTGACCCAGCGCTGGCCCGATGATCTCGGCCAGATCGGCGCGCGCCTTGTCGCTCACCAGATGGCGCTGCTCGGGCTTGAGGGTTAGCAGTACCTTGTCCCCTTCCCGCGTCATCACCGAGTTGATGGCCAGCTGGCGCAGCCGCCCTCCCACCTGAGTGTGAGCGATCAACTCGGCCCAAGGGTCGCCGCAACCATTGAGCAGCGAGGAGGGAATCAGACGGGTCGCCTCCCCCTCTTGCGGCTCGCTGTCGCTTTCGAGCTCATCCCAGTCGATGGTCTCCATCACTGGTTGAGGGGGTTCATCCTGCGTCACAGGGGCAGCAGCCACCGCCGTGCTTGCAACGGGCGGCTGGGTCGCTGGGGTGGACGTCACCGCTGGCGCCGCAGCGCTGCGCTCACCGGGTCGATAGCTCGGCTGCCCGTCGAGATCCCAGGGTGGCAGATCGGTTGGCTGGGCCGGTGCCGTGACGGGGGCGTGACTCATTGCTGGAGCCTGCTCGGCAAAGCCCTGATTGAGGTACTCTTCGTATTCCCCGTTGTCACCCTGTGGCTCGTAGCCATCGCCATAGAAATCCACCGGCGGCAGATCATCATAGTGACCCATCGCCGCCATCCCCTGCCCGGCCGGTTGGCCGACCGGAGCTGGCTGTTGCGAGACGACCGGTGCAGCAGCGGGCGCGACAGGGCGAGCTGGCGCAACTGGTACTGCGCGCGGCGCAGGCGCCGCCGGGGCATCCTGACCTCGCTGGCGGCTGCGCAGCATATTTCGCTTGCCAAGCAGACTCTGCATGCTCGATACCGCTGATACCGGTTCAGCAGCGGCAACAGGCGTTGCTGTCGCTGCGAGCGCGGGCTCGAAGGGGGCGGTCAGCGGCTCGCCACGGGAATAGTCGGTATCGGCTGCGGCAGACGCTCGATCATCCGCATCTGCGGGCTGTGCAACCGAGTGCGCAGACACATCGGGCTGCACATGGGGTAACGCGGGCTCGGGTTGATACCCCATGCCTGCGGCTTCACGCAGCAGTTCATCCTGCTGGCTGAACAGCTCGGCGGCTTGTGCCTCCTCCTCGCTATCGGCGGGGTTGCCGATGTCATCCACCATCGAAGGCAGGAAGACATCAACCGCGGGCACGGCACTGGTAGCAACAGGGCTGGCTAGCGGTGCAGGCACGGCGCCGCTGATCGGTGCCAGTGCGGCCGATTCAGCGGCCGGGCGCTTTCCCGGCAAAGAGGCAACCGAAGTAGCGCTGCTCGCCGCACCGCTCGTCATTGACGGGGGCAACGCGGTGAGGCTGGCCGGATGCAGGGCATCACACCTTGGGGAGAAGGCGAGCATCCGCAGGCAGGTCATCTCCAGCGCAGTGCGGCCATCGGGGGCCCAGGGCAGATCTTTACGGCCACCCAGCACGATCTGGTAGCAGAGCTGCACCTCTTCCGGGCTCATCGCCTTGGCCAGTTGCAGCAGGGAATCGGCATCCGCCCCCTGCTCCTGCACACTGGCAGGCAGCAGCTGCGCCATGGCGATGCGATGGAGCAAGCCTTCCAGCTCGGCGTGGAGCTGATCAAAATCGGGGCCCAGGGTGGCGATCTCGGTGATCTTGGCCATGGTCGCTGGCGCATCTTGCCGCAAAATGGCTTCCAGCAGCTGGTGCAGATGGCGGTGATCGAGCGTGCCCAGCATCGCCAGCACGCTGTCGAGGCGCACGCTACCATTGCCGTGGGCCAGCGCCTGATCGGTCAAGCTCAGGGCATCGCGCATACTGCCGTCAGCGGCTTTGGCCAGGGCCAGCAGCGCACGCGGTTCAAAGGGCTGCCCCTCCTGATCCAGCACCCATTCGAGCTGCTTGGCGATCTGGGTCTGATCCAGACTCTTCAGATGAAACTGCAGGCAGCGCGAGAGAATGGTAATGGGCAACTTCTGCGGATCCGTGGTGGCCAGCAGAAACTTCACATAGGGGGGCGGCTCTTCCAGGGTTTTCAGCAACGCGTTGAAGCTGTGGCGCGACAACATGTGCACTTCATCGATGAGGTAGACCTTGAAGCGGCCGCGGGCCGGACGGTACTGCACGTTGTCGAGCAGCTCGCGGGTATCTTCCACCTTGGTGCGGGACGCCGCGTCAATCTCCAGCAGGTCGACAAAGTTGCCCTGATCGATCTCGCGGCAGGTATCACAGACGCCGCATGGGTGGCTGCTGATCCCCTGTTCGCAGTTGAGGCTCTTGGCCAGAATACGGGCGATGGTGGTCTTGCCGACCCCGCGGGTACCGCTCAGCAGATAGGCGTGATGCAGCCGTCCCTGATCCAGGGCGTTGGTCAAGGCGGTCAGCACATGTTGCTGGCCTACCACTTGTTCAAACGTATGGGGGCGCCATTTACGCGCCAGAACCTGATAGCTCATAAATCCATCATGCAGGGAAGACAGGGCATTGAGGCCGGATGCTAACACAAATGGCGGGCTGGCTGTATCGGCTATCGGTGAGAGCGGGAGGGATCGCTTGATTTTCAAACCGATGCCCGCAGGGCACCGGTTCAATGCAGGCCCGATGCAGAGGATCGGGCCGAAGAGGCTTTACTCGCCGGCCAGCTCGACCAGTGAGACCACCTTGATGCCAGCGGCAGTCAGGCGGGCATCGCCGCCCAGAGACGGCAGGGAGATGATGAAGGCCGCATCGGCCACTTCACCACCGGCACGGCGGATCAGCTTGACGGTCGCATCGACGGTACCGCCGGTCGCCAGCAGATCGTCCACGACCAGCACCTTGTCACCGGGCACGATGGCATCGGTGTGCAGTTGCAGGGTGTCGGTGCCGTACTCGAGGGCATAGGACTCCTCGATCACTTCGCGCGGCAGCTTGCCCGGCTTGCGGACCGGCACGAAGCCCAGTCCCATGGCGAAAGCGACCGGTGCACCAAAGATGAAGCCGCGGGCTTCGGTGCCAACAATCTTGGTGATCCCTTGATCACGATAATGATTGGCGAGCAGATCGATGGTGGCCTTGAAGGCCTCGGCGTTCTCGATCAGGCTGGTGATGTCACGAAACAGAATGCCCGGCTTCGGATAGTCGGGAATGGTCTTGATGCTTGCTTCGATAAATTTCAGGGTTTCCGGATTCATGTGTTGACCGCTTATTTTTTTGACCCAGGGGTGGCCATTTTTTCTCAATTCCCTTCTGCGGGAAATAAAAAAGCCTGTCACGCAAAAATGACAGGCCGACTCCATAGCATTATTGCTGCAATAGCTTAGGGACTTCACTTCACCATTGCAACTGGCTCCAGCACTGGCAGACGCATTAACCAGGTGAGCAGGATCACCATTATGACAACCAGCAACCCCTTGACCCACAGCAGTGGCACCACCGCCAGTGACACCGAAAAGGTGAGCAAAATGAAGATAATGGCGCGCCGTCTGGCCTGACGACGAATGCCGCGATACTGCTGCCAATCCACGATGGGCGGGCCAAACCAGGGATGGGTCAGCAACCAGCGATGAAAACGGGGCGATGAGCGGGCAAACAGGGCGGCTGCCAGCAACATGAAGGGGGTAGTCGGCAAGAGCGGCAGCACAATGCCCACAATACCGGTGGCAAATGCCAGCCACCCGAGCGCCATCAGACACCAACGCTTCATTCCTTCTCCTTGCGTGATTTATCTCCCTCTAGCCTAACAGAGTTTGAGCGGGTGCTGACAGCGGGCCGCAACCCCACTACAATCTGCCCTCTTTTTTCTCCCCACTCTCGTCGGAAAGCCGTTATGCGCGTTATTTTGGCCCCCATGCAGGGGGTACTGGATCACCTGATGCGGGAGGTACTCACCTCCGTCAATGATTACGATCTCTGCGTGAGCGAGTTTATCCGGGTCGTCGATCAGCTGCTCCCCGCCAAGGTGTTCTACCGCCTCTGCCCTGAACTGCTGCAAGATGGCAAAACCCGCGCAGGCACCCCGGTGCGGGTGCAACTGCTGGGGCAACACCCCGAGTGGCTGGCCGAGAACGCCGTGCGCGCCATCGAGCTGGGCTCCCCCGGCGTCGATCTCAACTTCGGCTGTCCCGCCCCTACGGTCAACAAGAGCAAGGGCGGTGCGGTGCTGCTCAAAGAGCCCGAGACCATCTACCGCATCGTCAAGGCGGTGCGCGAGGCGGTGCCTGCCCATCTGCCGGTGAGCGCCAAAATTCGCCTCGGTTACGACGACAAGGATCTCTATCTGGAGAACGCTCAGGCGGTCCTCCAGGGGGGCGCCAACGAGCTGGCCGTTCATGCCCGCACCAAGCGCGAAGGCTACAAGGCCCCCGCCCATTGGGAGTATGTGGATGCCATTCGCCGCGCCCTGCCCATCCCCGTCACCGCCAACGGCGAGATTTGGGATCACAAAGATGCCCTCGCCTGCGCCAGGGTCTCGGGTTGCGATGCCCTGATGGTCGGGCGCGGCGCCATCTCCCTGCCCAATCTGGCCAACGTGATGAAAACCGGCTGCCCGCACATGAGCTGGGCCGAGGTGCTGCAGTTGATGGTGAGCTATACCGAGCAGGATCTGGACAGCGAAAAAGCCGACTACTACCCCAGCCGCATCAAACAGTGGTTCAGCTATCTCAAGCGGGAATATCCCGAAGCGGACCTGCTGTTTCAGGAGATCCGGGTGCTCAAAGAGACGGATCCGATCCGCGATGCCCTGCTGCAAGCAGCCAAAAGCCACAGCTAACCACGTTTAACTTGACGCATATCATCTTGATAAAGTTATCGGATCCCTATACTGCCCCGAATCTGTCGTCTGTCCTGTGGGGGATAATGTGTGTGAAATGACGCAAGCACAGTTGACTGTCTGGCGTAATCGCCTGCTGTCAGACTGGGCCCAAGTAAGAGAAACGCTGATCGGTCAGCTTAAAGCTTGCCGCCGTGACGAGTGGGCCGAACAGGTCGGTCACTGCGAGCAGGATCAACTGGTGGAACTGACCAGCCAGCTGGATCTGCCGAAGGTTGAGCAGAGCGTGGCTCGCCTCAAGCGGATCGATGCGGCACTCTGCCAGATGGATCTCGGCCTCTATGGCCTCTGCTCCGATTGTGAAGAGCCGCTTTCCATCGAACAGCTGGAACAGGATCCGACCCTGCAACGCTGCCCGCGCTGTGAAACCCGTTATCGCAAGGGATTCCACGCCCACGAACTGTGAGGGATGCACATCAGTGCATCCACTCACCCCTCTTCTCTACTGGTTAGTCCGTCATTCCTGTCCAATACTCAACCCTATCAGCCGATCCGGGGGGATAAGGTGTGTACAGAGTCTTGCTGATATGGTGTTTATGCTGCCAAGCAATAGCACAAGAGCCCCTGGTTGTAGGCTGGACAGAGTGGCAACCCTTCAGTTTTCGCGATAAGCAGCAACAGTTGCGGGGGCTGGACGTTGAGCTGGTCCACGCCATCTTCCAGCGAGCCGGTTATCAGGCCAGATTCAGCGAAATGCCTTGGTCTAGGGTGCTTCATGAACTGCGTTTTGGCACGGTACAACTTGCCATGTCTGCCAATATCACCACCGAACGACAACAATATGCGCGATTCACCCATCCCTACCGGGAAGAGCAGGCCGTTATTATTATCCGCCGGCAGGATGAGCAACGCTGGCGCGACATTACCTCGCTGGCATCGCTGCGCGAACGAGCTGACTTCAATATTGGTGTCCTCAAGAATTTTGATTACGGCAATGCCTTTCGCCAGCTGATGACCGAACCCGAAATGCAACCACGCCTGCAGATACGCCTGAGGCTGGATCAGCTGTTGAAGATGCTACGGGCTGGGCGAGTTCAGGGGCTCGTGCTAGACCCCCACGGGATGCAGGGGTTGAGTCATGATGGAGATATACTTTCCGAATTCAAGATCCAGCTGCCGCTCGAGCAGACACCAGTACACCTGATGCTGAGCAAAGAGAGCACCACAGAGGCGCAACTGCACCGGATCAATCAGGCCATCCATCAGTTGAAACAGAGCCCCGACTATCAGCAGATCCTCGACCGCTACCAGTTCAGATCACTGCAACCATAACAAAACACCCAATGAGCAAGGGGAGCATCCGCTCCCCTTGCCGTCTCAAGCAAACCCTATCTTGTCTCAAACTACCCTTGTTGCGACTTGCCAAGACGATTTGGCCACCGATGACATGATGGGTTACCTCTGCCCGTCAGCATCCCAGCACAATGTCGGCAAGATGGGCGAAGTGGTGGATCTCGTGGGTCGCATCGCATTCCCCCGAGTGCCGCCTCGGGTTATACCAGCAGGTGGCCAATCCCTGTGACGCAGCCCCGGCAATATCAGTTTTCGGATTGTCCCCCACCATTAGCACTCTGGCCGGATCCGGCTTCCCCATCAGGGAGAGGGTGTGCTGGAAAATAGCCGGCGCCGGCTTGGTCACCCGGATCTCGTCAGAGATCACCAGGGGCTCGAACCACTCGCTCCAGCCCAGTTTTCCAAGTCTGCCACGTTGGGGGACGCTGAAACCATTGGTGATGATCCCCATCCGCACCTTGCTGCGCAATTGCTGCAGGGTCTCGACCACCCCTTCGAGGGGCATGCTAAGGGCAATGATTTGCTCCAGAAAGGTATTGTTCATCGCCATGGGGTCGGCGGCAACTTGCTGGGCAAAGAGGGAGAAGCGGGTCTGCTGTAGCACTGTCGCATCGATCTCGCCATCGTTGTACTGCTGCCAGAGCTCATGGTTGATAGCATGATACTGCGCCATGCTGGCGTCATCGGCCTCCACACCATAGATCTGCAGAGTTTGCACCAGTGCCTCGGCGACCGGGAAATCGAGCAGGGTTTCATCCAGATCGAACAGCACCCAGTCATAGCTTGGTTGTTTCACAGAAATCCTTTTATCAGTCAGATTATTCGGAAGCTGAGTGCCCCACTCGACCGAGTGGGCCAGCCAGCAGATCCAGCGTGAGCCGCACACCAAAGCCGGTCACTTCGCTGGAGACCACCCCATTGCCCCCCTTGTTGCGAAAACCGCTCAGGTCGAAGTGCAGCCAGGGCGTCTGCTCGGGGATAAAATGGGCAAGAAAGCGGGCCGCATCAATGTGATCCGGCGAACTGCCTGGTGCACACTGCAACAGATCGGCCCACTCGCTCTCGATATTTTCATCGTAATCCTCATCGAGCGGAAAGGGCCAGACTCGTTCACCGCTGTGCTGACCCAGCTTGACCAGCGATGCCAGCCATTCGTGGCGATTGGTAAAGACGCCGCTATAGCGACTGCCCAGTGCCCGCTTGCAAGCGCCGGTCAGAGTCGCATAATCGATCAGCAGATCCGGGGTATCCTGCGCCGCCATCGTCAGAGTATCGGCCAGCACCATTCGTCCCTCCGCATCGGTATCCACCACTTCGATGGTGAGACCATTCATCGCTGTCACCACTTCACCCGGACGATAAGCCTGGGGACCGATATGATTCTCGGCAATCGCCAACCAGCAGTGAACCTCATAGGGCAGCTGAGCCCGACTGATGGCATAAAGGGTACCCAACGCCACCGCACTGCCCCCCATATCGAGATGCATGCCATACATGCTGCCGGAAACCTTGAGGTTATAGCCACCTGAGTCATGGCAGATCCCCTTGCCCACCAACGCAATGCGGCGTACCGGCTTGGACGGGTAGTAGCTGAGCTTGACCATGGCCCCCTGATTATCTTCCGAACCGCGGGCTACCGCCAAAAAAGCCCCCGCTCCCAGCTCGGCCAGCTGCGCCTGATCGTAGTGATGGCACTGCCAACCTTCATCCTGAGCCAGCTGGCTGACGAACTCGCGATAGCTGGCCGCAGTCAGCTCCGAGGCGGGTAACACCGCCAAATGACGAGCCAGCCCATTGCCCCCTGCTTCGCTGTAGATACGAGCGAGATCCAGCACTACAGCAGGAGAGACCGACACATGCTGATAGTTCCAGCCACTTTCGCTACGGCTTTTGCTGGTCGGCAACGGTAGATTGGCGGCCAACAGAGCCGACAACATCAATTCAGCCAGCATCACCCGCTCTGAGGGGGAGAACCCCTCCAGATGCAGCCCGAGCCGCTCTACCTTGAGCCCGGAGAGCGGGGCTATCCAACCTCTGACCTGCTTATAAAGACGGTGATCCCGCGTCACATTGCCGGTCACCAATATGACCAGCAACAGGGTGGAACCATGCATCAGGGTGAAAGGTGCTTTTTGCCCAAGCGCCAACTGGGTGTTGATCCCCGACAGGGCCGGTAGCGACAGCAATGCCTCCTTTTGCTCTTCGGCGATCAGCAGCAGTTGCAATGGCAAGCCCTGTGAAAGGGTCTCGGTCAGCGTGGCATCCCGGCTTTCAATAGCAGGAGGAAGATAGGTAAAAGGAGTGATCACAGGCGCGTGCCTCATCCATGAAGAGATATCTGATGATACCTAACAAATGGTCGAGACGACCAGTTATGGTCTTGAAAAAGCGCAGGAAACAGCATTAATCGCCATCGGTTGCATACCCGATGGAGATATATTCAATGTAATGAGGGGGAAAAGAAGAAAACTATCAGGAAGTTGGTTGCGGGGGCCGGATTTGAACCGACGACCTTCGGGTTATGAGCCCGACGAGCTACCGAGCTGCTCCACCC
>NZ_JAAKXB010000024.1:0-21572 GCF_029479985.1 Aeromonas sp. A600620
GGAGAAGGATTCGAACCTTCGAAGGCAGAGCCGTCAGATTTACAGTCTGATCCCTTTGGCCGCTCGGGAACCCCTCCCCAAGTGCGAGGCGCATACTATCAGATCCAGAGGCTTTGTGAACCCCTTGATGAGGCATCTGGCAGTAAAAAATGACTGTTCGTCGATTTTTTGATACACCCAGCTCAAAATTCAAGCTTATCAGCAAGTTGTGCGCTGCTTTTCTGCACAAAACAGCATCCGTGCAAGTTGGCGATCGCGCTGAAGAGAAGGGAAATAGCAGAAGACCGCCAGCGTCGGCGGTCTTCTCGGGCATCACATCTAGCGCTGGAACGGGTAGACCGAACCCAGTTTCAGGATCTGGGTCAGCTCGTCCAGCGCGCTGCGGGACTCCTGCACCAGTGCCGGGTCCCGCAGGTCATCGAGGGTCAGGCGGTCGCGGTAGTGGCGATCGACCCAGCCATCGAGGCGGGCAAACTGGCTGTCGTTGATGAGGCAAGCCGGATTGACCGCGGCGAGTTCCTGATCGTTCATGGCAACCCGCAGTCGCAGGCAGGCGGGGCCGCCACCATTGCGCATGCTCTGTTTCACATCCATATAGTGGACTGCTTTGATCGGGGTCTCCTGCGTCAGCAGCTTGCCAAGATAGGCCGACACCGCCGGATTATCGCGGCACTCGGTGGGGGCGATAATGGCCATCTCGCCGCTCGGCAGGGTGAGGATCTGGGTGTTGAACAGGTAGGATTTCACCGCATCCAGCACGGATACCTCGGCAGTCGGCACTTCGATAAAGTGCAAATCCCCCTCGCCAAACTTGTCGCTGATCTCGGTCAGCACCGCTTCGGTGTTGAGGAACGCTTGTTGGTGGAAGAAGAGCACGTTCTGGTTGCCCACCGCGATCACGTCGTTATGGAATACCCCCTGATCGATCACCTCCGGGTTTTGCTGAATAAACACCACGCTCTCCTCGCCAAGGCCATGCAGGCGGGCGATGGCTTGGCTTGCCTCCAGAGTCTGGCGGGCCGGATAGCGCTTCGGCGCCGGGCGGGAGTAGTCAAAGGCACTGCGGCCATAGACGAACAGCTCGACACCCGCCTCGCCATAGGCGCGGCAGAGGCGGGTATGGTTAGCTGCCCCCTCGTCGCCGAAGTGGTCATTTTCCGGTAGATGGAGGTGGTGGCTGAAGTGGCGATCATTGTTGAACACGGCGCGCAGGATACGGCCTGTAACGTCCGGCTCCAGGGAGCGGTGAAACTTGTTGGTCAGGTTGGCGGGGGTGAAGTGAATGCGGCCATCCTGGGTATCGGCACTGGGAGAGACGGTGGCGGCGTTGGCGGTCCACATGCTGGAGGCCGAATAGCAGGCAGCCAGTATGGCGGGAGCCTGTTTGGCGGCCTGCTCCAGCACCCTGGCATCGTTGCCGGTGAAGCCGAGGCGGCGCAGGGTGGCGAGGTCGGGACGCTCTTGTGGCGCCAGTACCCCCTGGGTCATGCCAAGCTCGGTCAGCGCCTTCATCTTGCGCAGCCCCTGTTTGGCGGCCTCTTTCGGATTGGAAGCCTCCTGGGCATTGCTCTGGGAGGCAACGTTGCCGTAGGAGAGGCCAGCATAGTTATGAGTCGGGCCGACCAGACCGTCGAAATTGACCTCGAAGTGCTTCATTGAGTACATCCTTTCGATTTTTATGATGGGTAGCGGTTCCTTCCGCGCGCAATGCGTCGGGGTTGGGCCATTATAAAGAGATTTTATGTTTTTGTAACAAGCCGGTAACCAGCAGACGTTTTTATGTCGTTTCAGATATAAAAAGAGGGGCGGTATGGCAGAAAATTGAAAAAGCGGTTGCGTCCGGCCTGTTGCCTTCGCATTAATAAATAAAGAAGCAATAAAAGAAGCCGTGTGGTTCGGGCTGGTCAGGCAAATTTGCTCACAAGATTGCTTTTTCGCGCCAAATCTCTTATACAGCCCCACAAAACCGCACACCAACCCCGTCGGGTGCAATGAGGATAATAGTTACAGCATGGGCAAATCACTGGTCATAGTGGAGTCTCCGGCCAAGGCCAAGACGATCAACAAATATCTGGGCAAGGACTACGTGGTGAAATCCAGCGTTGGTCATGTTCGCGATCTGCCCACCAGCGGCAGCGCCAGCACCGAGCCCAAGAAACCTGTCATTCGCGGCATCAAGTTGAGTGAATCCGAGAAGGCTGCCAAGGATCGCAAGGCCCTGTTTGCCCGGATGGGTATCAATCCGACCGCTGGCTGGCAGGCTAACTACCAGATTTTGCCCGGCAAGGAGAAGGTGGTCAGCGAGTTGCAAAGTCTGGCCGAGAAAGCCGACACCATCTATCTCGCAACCGACTTGGATAGAGAAGGGGAAGCGATCGCCTGGCACCTGCGCGAGATCATCGGTGGCGACGACAGCCGCTACAAGCGCGTGGTGTTCAACGAGATCACCAAGAGCGCCATCAAGGAGGCGTTTGCCCAGCCGTCCGAACTCAATATTGACCGCGTCAATGCCCAGCAGGCCCGTCGTTTCCTCGACCGCGTGGTGGGTTACATGGTCTCCCCGCTGCTGTGGAAAAAGCTGGCCCGCGGTCTCTCCGCCGGTCGAGTGCAGTCCGTTGCGGTGCGTCTCATCGTCGATAAAGAGCGCGAAATCAAGGCGTTCGTACCGGTCGAGTTCTGGGATCTCAATGCCGACCTGCTGACCGCTGACAAGAGCGATCTGCGGATGGAAGTGGTCAGCCGCAATGGTGCCGACTTCAAGCCGGTGACCCAGGCCGAGACCTTTGCCGCTGTCGCAGCCCTGGAAGGGGTCGACTACAAGATCGTTAACCGGGAAGACAAGCCGACCGGCTCCAAACCGTCCGCGCCGTTTATCACCTCCACCCTGCAGCAGGCGGCCTCTACCCGTCTGAGCTTTGGGGTCAAGAAGACCATGATGATGGCCCAGCGTCTCTATGAAGCGGGTTACATCACCTATATGCGAACCGACTCCACCAACCTCAGCAAAGAGGCGGTTGAAGCGGTGCGTGAATATATCGGAGAGCAGTATGGCGCTGCCTATCTGCCAGCCGAGCCGAATCTGTATGGTGCCAAGGCCAATGCCCAGGAAGCGCACGAGGCGATCCGTCCCTCCAACGTACAGGTGACAGCCGAGATGCTGGAAGGGATGGAGCCGGATGCCATGCGTCTTTACGATCTCATCTGGCGTCAGTTTGTTGCTTGCCAGATGACCCCGGCTCAGTACGACTCCTCCACCCTGACCGTCAAGGCGGGTGAGTTCGAGCTCAAGGCCCGTGGTCGTACCCTGCGCTTTGCCGGTTGGACCAAGGCGCTGCCGCCGATGGGTCGCAAGGGTGAAGATAGCCAGCTGCCTGCGGTCACCGTGGGCGAGGTGCTGAAACTGGTCAAGCTGGATCCGCGCCAGCACTTTACCAAGCCGCCTGCCCGTTTCACCGAAGCTGCGCTGGTGCGCGAGCTGGAAAAACGCGGCATCGGCCGTCCCTCTACCTACGCCTCCATCATCTCCACCATCGTTGATCGTGGTTATGTGCGGGTCGAGAGCCGCCGTTTCTTCGCCGAGAAGATGGGTGAGATCGTCACCGATCGTCTGGTGGAGAACTTCGTCGAGCTGATGAACTACGAGTTCACCGCCAAGATGGAAGACAAGCTCGATGGCATCGCCGAAGGGAGCCTTGAGTGGAAGAAGGTACTGGACGCCTTCTACGCCGAGTTTACCCAGGAGCTGGAGAAGGCTGACAAGGCGCCCGAAGAGGGCGGCATGCGTGCCAACCAGATGGTGATGACCGACATCGACTGCCCGGATTGCGGCCGCAAGATGGGGATTCGTACTGCCACCACCGGCGTGTTCCTCGGCTGTTCCGGCTATGCCTTGCCGCCGAAAGAGCGCTGCAAGAAGACCATCAACCTGGTCTCTGCCGACGAATTTGTCTCCGCCACTGACGGCGAAGAGGCGGAAACCGAAGCGCTGCGCGCCAAGCACCGCTGCGGTGTCTGTGGCACTGCGATGGATGCCTACATCATCGATGACAGCCGCAAGCTGCACGTCTGTGGTCGCAACCCGGATTGCGATGGCTACGAGATCGAGAAGGGCCAGTTCAAGCTCAAGGGCTACGAAGGGCCGAGCATCGAGTGCGACCGTTGCGGAGCCGAGATGCAGCTCAAGAACGGCCGTTTCGGCAAGTACATGGGTTGTACCAACGAGACCTGCAAGAACACCCGCAAGATCCTGAAAAACGGCGACATCGCGCCGCCGAAGGAGGATCCGGTGCCGCTGCCGGAGCTCAAGTGTACCCAGTCCGATGCTCACTTTGTGCTGCGTGACGGGGCTGCCGGTCTGTTCCTGGCGGCCAGCAACTTCCCCAAATCCCGCGAGACCCGCGCGCCGCTGGTGGAAGAGCTCAAGCGCTTCAAGGATCGCATCTCCGCCAAGCACAAGTATCTGGCCGGTGCCCCGCTCACCGATCCAGACGGCAACCCCGCCATCGTACGCTTCAGTCGCAAGACCAAGGAGCAGTACGTGATGAGCGAGGTCAACGGCAAGGCGACCGGTTGGACCGCTCACTACGACAACGGTACCTGGCAAGAGAGTTTGCCAAAGGCTAAAAAAGCCTGATGAAAAGAGGCCCCGACACGGGGCCTCTTTGCTTATGGATAGCGGTATACTGAGACAGCTGCAAGGAGTGCAGCTGTCATCAATCGCGAAGTAGACAAGGAGGTTGAGATGGAGATTAACGAGATCCGGCCGGGCATGAGCTGCATGACTCGGGAAGGGGCGGCCTATGTGCTGGAGGTTGACCGGCAGAGTCTGCTGGTGCTGCTGCAGCGCGCGGATGAGACCATACCGGTGCAGGTGCGCAGCGACGAGATCCTGGCGCCGCTGGAGTGATCCGGCTGTGACCCCCTCAAAACGGCAGTAGAAAAAGCAGCTCGGCCAGATCGGGCTGCCATTGCCACTCCTTCATTCTGACCCGCCCCCCGATCACCACGACCCCCTCCTGCTGCAGGCGTCCCGTCTGTTCGGCAAAGCCTGGCGATCCTTTCGGTAACGAGATAGTGCCCGCAGCGCCCAGCACCCGATGCCACGGCAGTACCTTGTCGGTTTCCCGCAGCACCTTGCCTACCAGTCTTGCCCGTCCGGGCAGCCCCGCCAGATCGACCACCTGACCATAGCTGACTACCCGGCCTGCCGGGATCAGGGCGATGATAGCTTCGATACGGGCCGTTTTGTTCAATGGGGATGGACTTGGTTCAATGCTCATAGACCCGATTCGTCAAAAACAACAGAAGCGCCATTGTGGCGCTTCTGTCATGGGGCTGGCAATGATTCAGCCGAAGGTCTGGCTAAGCCCCTTCAGTTGCTTGGCCCGTTCCAGCAGGGCCTGGCTGGAGTGATCGACATCCAGCATCTTCTGACTGTTGGCGTGGGAGTACTCGGAGATCTGGTGGATGCTGCGGCTGATCTCCTCCACGACCGCTTGTTGCTGCTCAGCAGCGGTGGCGATCTGGGTGGAGTGTTCGGTGACCAGCTCTATCTCTGCCAGCACGGTATGGAGGCTGCTGGCGCCCTGGCGGGTCATCTCGGCACATGCGCGGGTCTGTTGCAGGTTCTCCTGCATCATCCCCTTCCAACGTCCCAGAGTGTACTGGATCTGCTTGATGCTGCCCTGGATCTGCTCGGTTGCCTTGTGGGTGCGGGTCGATAGAGTACGCACCTCGTCTGCGACCACCGCAAAACCACGGCCCTGCTCTCCGGCGCGAGCCGCTTCGATGGCGGCGTTGAGGGCCAGCAGGTTAGTCTGCTCGGCGATGCCCTGGATCTCGCCCATGACACTGCCAATCCGTTCGGATTCGCTGGCGAGCTCCACTGCCGAGTTGAACGCCAGCTCTGCCTGTTTGGCGAGCTGTTCGATCTGTTGTTCGGTCTGGTTCAACTGCTGGTTGGTTTGTTCACAACGATTGCGAGCTTCGTTGATCTGACCGTTGGAGTCCTGAATGTTGCGGGCGATCTCGTGAGCTGTGTTGGCCATCTGAGTCATAGCCGTAGCCATCTGCTGGGTCTGGGCATCTTGCTCGTTGATATCGAGACAGGCTTGATGAGAGGCCTGCTTCAGATTGATGGCCAGGGTTTGCAGAGGTGCCGTGGCATCGTTGATCCGTCCCAACACGGTTCGGATGCGGGCTTGAAGCATCTTGATATGAAAATCGGCAATGGCGCCGGGGTTGTCACCGGAGTAGACCAACCGGGTCAGACTGTCATATTCACGGCCCAGCTGCTGCAGATAGTGGGGCAGGGCAAAGAGCTCGCGCCAGTAGGCTCCGCCAATAAGCAACAGGGGCAGCAGCATCAGCAGGACGGTCATGGCCCCTTGGCTGGCGAAGGTCCAGCCCATCAGGCCGAGCAGCAGCAGGGTAATGGCCGGGGTGCGTACTTTGGCAAGAGAGGGTAGGTTGCTGCTGTTGCCGCGCTCGGCCTTGAGCAGGGCTTGGTAGGTCTGAGCGGCGATGCGCTTGAAATGGGGCTCGGGTTTGCAGCGTACCGACTGGTAGCCGCTGATCCTGTTGCCTTCATAGATGGGGGTCACATAGGCATCTACCCAGTAGTAACGACCATCCTTGCAGCGATTCTTGACGATGCCGCGCCAGGGTTTGCCCTCCTTGAGGCGGGCCCAGAGATCGGCGAAGGCGGCCTTGGGCATGTCGGGGTGGCGTACCAGATTGTGGTTGTGTCCCACCAGTTCATCGACCGTGTAGCCTGCGATGTCGCAAAAAGCCGGATTGGCGTAGGTGATCACCCCGCGCAGGTCAGTGGTGGAGACCAGTTGTACGTCGGCAGGAAACTCCACTTCGCTATCCAGGGTATGGACGTCTCTGCGGGCCATAGGAATACGCTCCGATGTTCTTGTTGATAATGTTGTCGTTGTTATTGTGGCAGATCTGGAGGTGGCCGCAGGCTCGCGCCAGCAGGAGGCAGACCAGCTTCATTGGGGGCTGGATTTTGCCAATAATGGCGGATGAATGGTAGGGGGGAAGTTGATGTTTTGTTGGCTAATCGTAAAAAAGGCGGCCAATTGGCCGCCAAAGTAGAGACAACATTACCTCTGTGGCATCCGGTAGCGCACCTGCAACTGATCGAGGATCTGCAGCTGACCCGGCAGGCGGGCGGCGAAGTGCTCCCAGCCCTTGTGGGCGGGATCGCTCCAGGCCACCTCGGCCGTGGCCAGCATACGCGGGAACAACATGTAGTCGAGACGATCACGGCTGGTGATCAATTCTGACCACAAGGGGCTCAGCACCCCGAGGATGTTATCGTTGGCATGGAAATCGGCTGGGGCAGGATCGCAAGCATAAACCTGCTCCAGATTGAGGGTACCCGCCCAGTAGAGGCCGGGTTCATGAATATCGGCGCTCCAGGCGAGATCGAGATAGAGGAACTGGGCGGGCGCCATCACCACCGGATAACCGGCCGCGGCAGCATCCAGCCCCGCCTGAAAGCTGGTCCAGGCACAGATGGCCGCTTTGCGGCTCACCTTGTCGCCATGCAGGATCTCCTCCCAGCCGATCATCTGTTTGCCTCTGGCGGCCAGATAGCGCTGGCAGTGGCGCAGCAGATGGCCCTGCAACTCTCGGCAGTCGGCGTAGCCCTGCTCGACCATCAGCTGTTGGCATGCGGGGCTGTCGGTCCAGACCCCGGTCGGCACCTCGTCACCCCCCATGTGGATCTGCGGGCCGGGGAAGAGCTCGCATACATCGTCCAGCACCGCCTCCAGAAAGCGGTAGGTGCCGGGCAGGGCGGGGTTGAGCACGTTGTCATCGAAATGCTGAACCGAGCGGTAGCGGGAGTGATCCGCCGTTTCGATCAGCAACTCGGGCAGCGCCTTGATGGCGGCATGGCAGTGGCCCGGAATGTCGATCTCGGGAATGACGGTGATGCCGAGCTCACCGGCATAGCTCACCAGCTCCTTCACCTCGCTCTGGGTGTAGTAGCCGCCATAGGGTTCGGCACCGCCGCTGAGCTGGGGGCCGATCGCCAGATCGTGGCCGCGCCAGGCTCCCACGTCGGTCAGTGCCGGGAAGGCCTTGATCTCGAGTCGCCACCCCTCGTCATCGGTCAGATGCCAGTGGAAGCGGTTGAACTTGTAGAGGCTCATCAGCTTGAGCAGGCGCTTAATGGTGGCCGGCGTGTGGAAGTGGCGGGCGCAGTCGAGAAAAATGCCGCGAAAGCCAAAGCGCGGGGCATCCTCCAGGGTGACGCAGGGCAGGCTCTCGCCATGTTGCAGATACCACTGGGCCAGCGTGACCAGCCCGTGGCGCCAGCCCGTTTCGTCGGCGGCGGCAATTACCACCTCCTGCGGCGTGATGGTGAGTTGGTAGGCTTCGGGGGCCAGCTTGGCCTCGGTCAGCCGGATTTCAGCGTCGTGATCCTGCTCCAGCGCCAGCGACGTCAGCTCGTTAAAGTGGGCCAGCAATTTCGGTACATCGCGGGGAGCGCTGACATGAGCCCGCTCGGCCAGCCGGAAGTTCCCCTCCAGCAGTACCAGATGGGCCGGTTGCGGCACGATACCGGGCAGGGACTCGACATCCGGCAGGTCGGGGCGGGTTACCGGCGGGTTCTCCAGTCCGAGATCCTGCGCCGCCAGCGTCACCGGTAGCAGCTGGGCACCCGTGGTCGCCTCCGGCAAGCTGAGGAAAAAGCCCTGCGGCATGTCGGAGAGCTTCTTGATGGGGGTCTGGCGGCAGCAAAAGCGCAGCTCGCAGCTGCCAGCGTTCGGGACAATCACCTTGTAGCTGCCGCTTTGGCGCTCCAGCTCCCCCCCTTGCAAGGAGTCGGGGTCGATATGGCGAGCCAGACAGAAGTGCAGCTTCCACTTGGTATCAGGCATGCGGGAGAGGGTGAAAGTGAACCAGACATCCTCGCCGTCACGTCGGGCTACCTGGGTGTGGATCAGGGGTGTAGACATGGAAAATCCTCTGATTGGGCAAACAGGATGGCGCCATCGAGCGCATCTGCCTGGGGGGGGATCAGGTTGAGCTGGCCGAGACGGGGAGCGAGGCGGGTGCCAATCCCACCCAGCAGGGCGATCTGTCTGGCACCCAGCTGGGTCATTCCCTCCAGCAGGATCCGCAGTTGTTCGCAAGTTTCGTCCAGCAGCTGATTGGCTAGCTCGTCGCCATCGCTGGCTGCATCAAATACCCAGGGGGCGAAGTGGCCATAGTCCGCCGGAATGGCGCGGGCGGCCCAGCGTACCACCTCGGCCTGATCCCGCTTGAAGCGGTCCATCAAGCGGATGGCGAGGGTGCTGGGGGGCAGAATGCCATCGTGGCAGAGCAGGGATTGCTGGATGGCGTGCAGCCCCAGCCAGGCGCCGCTGCCTATGTCTGAAATGGGGAAGCCGCGGCCGGAGCAGGTGCGGATCTGCCCCTCCTGATAGACCAGCCCCACCGAGCCGGTACCTGCGATCAGAATGGCCCCCTCACGGCCGCCAAAGGCGCCGAGGCAGGCACCGAAGGCATCGGAGGTGAGCCTGACGCTGGCAAAGGGGAAGGGCATCTCGAGCAGGGCGTGATAGCAGTCGGCCAGCTCGGCGGAGGCGAGCGCCAGCCCGACCCCCATCTGCTGTTCACTCTCGATAGCGATCCCGGCGGCAAGGCGGGCGCTGGCGATGGCAGCCAGCACATTGGCGTGGGCATGGGGGATGCCCAGCTCCAGATTGGATCCGGCTGCGCGCCCCTCTCCGAGCAGCTTGCCCGCCCGATCTCGAATGCGGGCGCGGGTGTGGGTGCCCCCACCATCGACGCCGACCCAGAACTCAATCATGGCGACCTCCATTTCCCTGCGCATTCAGCCAGGTGATGGCCAGGGCAAACCAGGCAGCGTGGGGGATCCACTGCTCGCCCCAGCGCCAGTTCTGATCCAGCCGATCCTTGTACTCCTCCGGAATAAAGGCCACCTCATTTTCGTCATCAAACCCTGAGGTGATGCCGTTGCAGATGCCCCCCTGCGCATTGGGATACCCGGCGGTATAGGCGGGGTTGTTGATGCCGTGGCCCGCCAGCATGCAGGCGTTGAAGGGGTTTTGCCCGAGGATCCAGTCGAGTTGGCGCTGACCGTAAGTGATGAGCGGCTGGCTCTGGCGGGGGAAGTGGCGGGCGCCAGCAAAGGCCATGGTCGCCAGCGAGGCCAAGCGGGCGTTCTCCCCCTGCCACCAGTAACCGGATTCGTTGTTGTGGGGCATAAAGAAGCTGACGTGCGGCGCTTCATCCACCCCTTTGACATATTGGCGGGCGAGGGAGAAGGGGTTGCCCGCCCGTGCGCAGAGCGCCAGCTCGGCGGCCAGCGCCTGCTCCACCACGGTTTGTACCCTAGCCTTGTATTCCTGATCCGGCTCTACGCCCAGATATTCCAGCAGCGCCAGCACCGGCAGACCCGCCTCAGCGGCGTGGTAGTAGGGGCGCGAGCCATCCTCGTTGGCCGACCAGTAGTGGCCCAGCTCAGGATGAGGGCGCTGGCGGGCGCAAAGCTTGCTGGCGCGAGCTCTCGCCTCATTCAGCCACTCGGCGCCGAAGGTGCCGGTCAGCTCTACCGCTGCCAGCAGGGCGCAGTAGTCGTCGATGATGTTCTCGACCCCGTCATCCAGATAGGAGAGGTTGTGTTCACGCAGATGCAGGTAGCCGCGTTTGGCGGCCTCGGCGTAGCGGCTGGCATCGAAGTCGCCGCTGACGCTCTCGCGGGCGGCGCGGGCCAGCGCGGCGATGGCCATGCCGCCCCCTTGGCGAAAACCTGCCTGCCAGTTGGCGGACTTGAGCCCCTGCTGGGTGGCATAGGCGCATAGCTCGCGCTGCTCCGGGTCCTTGCTCCACTTGTCGAACAGGGTCATGTAGAAGAAGCCCGACTCATCCTGCATCCGGCAGAGGAAATCGGCGCCGTGCAGCGCCTCGTCATTGAGCCGCTTGCAGAGGTTCACCCCGTCGATATCGCGGCGCGGGGCCAGCAGTTCCCGGCACTTGAGCAGAGCCCACACCACCATGGGGGTCTGCTGGGGGTTGAGGTAGTTGGCGTAGGAGAGGTGGCTCAGGTACTTGCTCATGTCGCCGCTGGCATCGAACCAGCCGCCGTGAACATCTTTGTGCTGGTCGGTGCCAAACAGGCGGGCGTTGCGGTCGGCCCGATCGAAGGTGCCGCTGGCGCGCTGCCCCTTGAAGTAGTGGATGACATCGGAGAGGCAGCGGCTGGCCAGCAGATCCTGGCCGATGGCAAAGCGGGTCGAGCGGACAATGCCTTGGGCAGTGATCGCCTCCAGCCGATAGTCGCCGGGCTCCTTGAAGGCGGAGAAGTCGGCACGCCAGTAAGCGCGCCCTTGCCAGCCTGGGACGCTGCCAGCCGGTTGCAGCGGGGTTTCAAACAGGATCTGGCCATCATCGAGGCGTTGCAGCCTGACATAGCCGCCGAGATCAGGGGCGGGGGAGGTTTGCAACAGGGCGATCTTGTGTCCGTCGCACTCGTAGCCCACCTGATTGATCAAGAGTTCCATCAAGGTATTACTCCTGTGGTTCACCGCCGGGCGGTGAGGCACATCACGGGGCTGTGGCCGCCCCGTATCGAGGCATGGCCGGACAGGGTTGTCCGGCCGATCTAAGTCTCACCTTCACTCGTAGAGATAGCAGCGCACGAAGTGGTTGTCGGCAAGCCTGGTGATGGGGGGCAGCGCCTCCTTGCAGCGGGGCATCGCCTGATTGCAGCGCCCGGCAAAGGGGCAACCGCAGGATTCCGGCGTCCAGAGCGGGATCTCCCCCTTGCGGCCCCCCTCCAGCTCGGCGTGGATACTCTTCTCGGGGTCGGGCACAGCCGAGATGAGCAGCTGGGTGTAGGGGTGCTGCGGGTGGTGCAGGATCTCATCCACCTCGCCCCACTCCACCATGTGTCCCACATACATGACTGCCAGATCTTCCGCCACATAGCGGGCGGTGGCGATGTCGTGGGTGATGTAGAGCATGGAGACGCCGAGCTCGTTCTTCATCTGCTCCATCAAGTTGAGGATGCCGATGCGAATGGAGACGTCGAGCATGGAGGTGGGTTCGTCCGCCAGCACCACTTCCGCCTCCACCGCCAGATTGCGGGCGATGTTGACCCGCTGGCGCTGGCCGCCGGAGAGCTGGTGCGGATACTTGGCCGCGGTCGCCTTGGCAGGAGTCAGGCCGACCTTCTCCAGCAGGGCGTAGACCATGTCGGGCAGCTCTTTCTTGTCGATCACCTTGCTGTGCAGCAGCAGGGGGCGGGCGATGTGGTGATAGATGGTGTGGGTCGGGTTGAGCGAACCGAACGGGTCTTGCCACACCATCTGCACGCTCTGGCGATAGTCCAGCAGGGCGGTGCCCTTGTTGAACTCCTCCAGATCGTGGCCGCGATAGAGAATGCGCCCGGCACTGAGCTTGTACATCTTGGCGATGATCTTGGCGATGGTGCTCTTGCCGGAGCCCGACTCCCCGACCACCGCCAGGGCGCGGCCCCGGTGCAGGTTGAAGGTGATGTCGGAGAGCGCCCGCATCTTGCCACTCTTGATGGCATTGGAGTTGATGGGGAAGTCCTTGTAGAGGTGCTGGACTTCGATGATGGGTGCATCGGTTTTGGCGATTTGCATGACAGACATCCTTAACAGCCAGCGGCCTTGTCCAGATAGATCACGGAATCTTGTTGCAGCCCCTGCTCCTCATAGAGGTGGCAGGCGGTCTGTTGCCCGGGGCGGATCTCGGCCAATTTGGTGTACTCCTGACGGCAGCGATCGTGCACCTTGCCGCAGCGGGCCTGAAAGCGGCAGCCGACCGGCACCTCCAGCAGGTTGAGCGGTGTGCCCGGGATCCCCTCCAGCACCTTCTTCGGCCCGTGCAGGGGCGGGAAGGAGTTGCCGAGCCCTCTGGTATAGGGGTGCAGCGGCGCGGTCAGGATCGCCTTGGAGGGGGCGACTTCCACCAGTTCACCGGCATACATGATGCCGATGCGATCGCAGAACTCCACCATCAGGGAGAGGTCGTGGGTGATGAACAGAATGGAGAAGTTGAACTTCTCTTTCAGGGCATAGACCTTCTGCAGGATCTCCCGCTGTACCACCACATCGAGCGCCGTGGTCGGCTCATCCATGATGAGCAGCTCGGGGTTGAGCGCCATGGCGATGGCAATCACCAGCCGCTGGCGCATGCCGCCGGAGAACTGGTGCGGGTAGTCCTTGAGCCGGCTCGGGTGGATATCGACGATGGTGAGCAGCTCCTGGGCGCGCTTGATCGCCTCGTAACGGGTCAGGCCGGGGTTGTGGGCCAGCAGCACGTCGCAGAACTGCTCCTCCATCCGCAGCACAGGGTTCAGGGCGTTCATGGCGGACTGGAACACCACCGACACCTGTTGCCAGCGATAGGAGCGCAGCCGCTCGTCGTTGTAATGGAGGATGTTCTCCCCCTTGAACAGGATCTCGCCACCGCTGATGTAGGCGGGCGGCTTGTGCAGCCGGGCCACCGAGAAGGCGACGGTGGATTTGCCGCAGCCTGACTCACCGGCGAGGCCGAAGATCTCGCCCTGTCTGATATCGAAGCTCACCGAGTTGACGGCGCGCACGTCGCCATTTTCGGTGATGTAGTCGACGCAAAGATTGCGTACTGACAGCAGGGGATGCTTGTTCATGCTGTCTTCTCCTGTGCTGTGGCAACCGGAGTGGTGACCGGCGCCGCGAGTTTCTTCCAGCGGCTCAGCCCTTTGTGGGAGCGCAGCTGCGGGTTGGCAATTTCGTCGATGGCGAAGTTGAGCAGGGCCAGACCGGCACCCAGAGTGGCGATGGCAAAGCAGGGAGCCAGGATCTCCCACCAGGCGCCGACCAGAATGGCACTGGAGGTCTGGGCGTTGTAGAGCATGATGCCCCAGCTCACCACGGTCGGGTCGCCAAGCCCCAGGAACTCCAGGGTCGCTTCGGTGACGATGGCGTAGATGATGGAGCCGATGAAGCTCACTCCGATGATGGAGATGAGGTTGGGCAGGATCTCCACCAGAATGATGCGCCAGGCCGGCTCGCCCAGCACTTCTGCGGCGATGACGAACTCCTTCTCGCGCAGGGCCAGGGTCTGGGCACGAATAACCCGCGCGCCATAGGCCCACGAGGTCAACCCTATTATCACGGCAATCACCGCCGGTGACGCCTCCCCGATAAAGCTTGCCAGCACCAGTAGCAAGGGGAGGTTGGGGATCACCAGAACCACGTTCATCAGGAAGGTGAGGCACTCATCCACCAGACCCCCGAAGTAACCGGCGGTGATGCCGATGGCGACGGCCAGGGTGCAGACCAGCAGGCCTGCGCTGAAGCCCACCAGCAGCGAGATACGGGCGCCGTTGGTGAACTGGGCCCAGATGTCGTGGCCCATGCGGGTTGAACCCATCACGAACTCGGCACTGGGCGGCTGGTGGGGGCGGGCAACCCGTTTGGTCGGCTCGTTGCTGGCCAGAATGGGGGCAAAGAGGGCCATCAGTACGAAGGCAACCACGATGGCGAGGCCACAGGCAGCCTTCTTGTTGCCCAGCAGGATTTTGAGAATGGTCGGCATACGCATCTTATTTGCCTCCTGTACGCAGACGGGGATCCAGGAAGACGTAGAGCACGTCGGCCAGGAAGTTGAAGCTGAGCATGGTGATGGTCATGATGAGCAGCTGCCCCTGAATGAGCGGGTAGTCGCGGGCCAGAATGCCCTGATAGAGGGTCAGGCCCAGGCCGGGGTAGTTGAAGATCACCTCGGTGATGAGAGAGCCACCGATGACGAAACCGAGCGCCATGGAGAGGGCGGTGACGCTGGGCAGAATGGCGTTGCGTGCACCGTAGTTGAAGATCACCCGGTTGCTGGAGAGCCCCTTGGCCTTGGCCATGGTGATGTAATCCTCGCCCAGCAGGTTGATCATGTTGTTGCGCATGGTGATGAGAAAGCCCCCCACCTGTACCACGGCCAGGGTCAGCACCGGCATGATGGCGTGAGTCATGATGCTCTTGATGTGCTCCCAGCCCCAGTCAGCCTTGATCTCCGGGCTGTAGGCGTAGCCGATGGGCAGCCACTCGAGGCTGACTCCGAACAGGAACAGGGCGAGCAGGGAGACCACCACAGGCGGAATGGCCTGCATCACCAGGGTGAGCGGGGAGAGAATGCTGTCCATCCGGCCGCCGCGATACCAGGCGGCGAAGATGCCGACGATGGAACCGATGGAGAAGCTCAGGATGGTGGAGGTGCCGACCAGAAACAGGGTCCAGCCGATGGCACGGCCCAGCACGTCAGAGACCTGCTGCGGGTAGAAGCGCACCGAGGTGCCGAGATCCCAGGTGAAGACACTCTTCACATAGGTGAGAAACTGGGTGCCGATGGGGCCGTCGACAAAGCCGAAGGTGGCTTTGAGGGCTTCCAGGGCGGCGGGTTCCATCATGGCGCCAGCGCGGGCAAACATCACGGAGACAGGATCCCCTGGCATGGCACGGGGTAACAGGAAGTTGATGGTGGCGGCTACCAGAAAGGCAACCAGATAGAAGGAAAAGCGTCTCAGTATGAATCCCATGATAGTACCTTTTACTGCAAGTCTGCCCCGCGTCGGGTATAGCTACCCCAACCCCGGCAAAGCCGGGCAAGAAGGGGATTAACGGGGAAGATGGCCCCCCGCAGGGGGCCGGGATTGTTTAGCTGTTTGGCTTGAGGGACAACACGTGCAGCAGACGCTCAGGGGTGTCCGGGTGGAGCTGAGGTTTGGCTACCGGGTTATCAGCGCTGAACCAGCCGTTGAAGCGCTTGGTGCTGTACTCATACCAGGTCGGGTTGTTGAAGACCGGAATGATGGTCTGGTTGGCACCAACACGATCCTGGATGGCGAACATGATCTCCTTCTGCTTGGCCGCATCGGCGGTCTGGGTGAAGTCATCGATCAGCTTGTCGAGCTCGGGATCCTTGTAACGGGGTGCGGCGAAGCGGTTGCCGCGCTCACCCATGTTGCGGGAGTGGAATGCAGTCTCGAAGTACTTGTGCGGGTTGGCACCGGCAAAGTAACCCTGCAGGGCGACATCGAAGTCACCGGTGATGAGGTTCTCGGTCCAGACGGTTGCTTCCGGGGTGGCGGTCTTGGCGTTCAGGCCCAGTGCCTGCAGCCCTTCTACACCGATCTGTACTGTGTTGACCCAGTCGGTCCAGCCGTTCGGCACCAGAACCTTGAACTCGATCTTTTTGCAGCTCGGGGTGTCGAGGAACTTGTCGCCGTCACAATCCTTGTAGCCTGCCTCTTTCAGCAGGGCCTTGGCCCCTTCCAGATCGAACTTGTTGTACTTGCCGTACTTCTTATCCACTTCCGGGTTGTTCCAGGAGTCAAAGGCTTTGCCCAGACCTGACGGGTACTCGTTGACGGTGGGGTAGCCGTAGCCTGCGATATCCACCATGGACTGGCGGTCCATCGCCATGGAGAAGGCGCGGCGGAAGTTGATGTCGTTGAAGGCTTCGTTATTGCCCGGGTTCTTGGTCTGGAAGTTGACGTTGAACGCCACGGTACCGGAGGCCGGGAACCAGTATTTGTTGTTCTTCGGATCGTTGCCGACGTAGAGGCGCTCGATATCCGGCACGAAGGAGCCGAACCAGTCGATGTCACCCTTCATGACAGCCGCCAGCACCTGGTCGTTGGTGGCCATCTGCGGCATGCGGATACAGTCGATAGCGAGGTTGGCGTTATCCCAATAGTGCGGGTTGCGGCACTGGGTGTAGAGCTGGGCGGAGAAGTTGTCCACTTCGGTGAAGGGGCCAGTACCAACCGGCTTGTCGTTGGTGAAGGCAACCGGATCTTTCACCGATTTCCACTGATGCTCCGGCACTATAGGTACCAGCACCAGATCGTTCACCACGTTGGTGTTGACCTCGGTCAGGTCGAATTTGACCTTGTTGGGGGCCAGCTTCTCGACGCTCTTGATCTGGGTCCAGATTGAGCGCTCATCCAGCGCCTTGTTGGCCTTGACCAGATTGAAGGAGAAGATGATGTCATCGGCATCAAAGGCTTCGCCGTCAGACCACTTCACGCCGTCACGCAGATCGAAGGTGACGGATTTCAGGTCATCGCTGAACGCATAGTTGGTGGCCAGACGATAGACGGGTTTGCCCCCTTGCATATCGTTGAAGATCACCAGCGGTTCATAGATGAAGTGACGGGTGGTGTGCAGCAAGCCCGCTTGCAGGAAGGGGTTGAAGTTCTTGACCCAGGCAGTTTCCTGCTGTGCGACCATGGTCAGCACGGTTTTATTTTCTGCGGCCATGGCGTTACCGGCGGCACCGGCAAGCATCATGGTTCCCAGCATTACAGCGGTAGAGATTTTGGATACTTTGGCAAGCATATGTTTTCCTTTCTTATTTTTTGGCATTCCCGAGGGTTCGCCTTGTTTTGTGTGAGCACCGGTTTCGCATGCTGATGAAATCGGCCCTCTGTGTTGGTCAGGTGTCTAACCTTTGTCGTTCTGTTTTCCAACGCCCTAAGCAAACCAGAATTAACAGGAAAACAACAACTATTGATTTCGTTGTTTTCGTAAAAATTGACGGTGTTACGTCAATCTCGTCAAAATGATTTTTTATCTGTTTAGAATCATTAGTTTGTGTTATTTGCTTTCGCGTAAAAAGTGGCTGTGAAAATGGCGTATATGACAAATTTGTGAATTGGATCTGCTCTCGGTTTCGTGGTCGGGCGGGGCTTTGTTTTGCATAAAAAGAAACCAGATTGCCAATTGTGATCCGGCGCCCGTTTAGGGCGCCGTGTCACGGCTTGCGGTTGGCGAGTTGACGCAGGGTCTGGGCGCTGTGCTGCAACTGCTGGCGCTGGTGGTCATTGAGCGGGCAGTGGCCCAGCACATACTCGGTGGTGGCCACGACCGTCTTCCAGCGTGGCGACTTGGGCAGGGTGTCCAGACTCAGGTATTTGTCGAGGGTTCGGGTCTGCGGACTGGATCTGTCCATATAGACCCGCCACAGCTTGCTCTTCTCCGCCAGCACGATTTTGCCCTTGCCGGTCCCCTGCTGCCAGGCATCCAGGGTGAGCTGCATGGTCTCTACCAGCGCACGGCGCAGCGGCTCGTCATCCTGCTGGCGAATAAGGTCGTCGGCCAGCGAACGGAACTCGCCACCCAGGCGGCTCAACTCGCCCAGCAGCTGTTCATCTTCGATGATGGCTTGCCGCGAGAGGTTCTTGAGGGCGTTCTCCAGCGCCATTACCCGGTTCTCATCCTGACGCAGCTCGGTACTCAGAGTGAGGGCGAAAGCGGCCTGTCCTCCGAGCGCGATGGGCAGGGCACGGGCGTTGAGCACATCTTTTTGCCCGGCCACCAGAAACTCCAGATTGTGTTCCCGCTCGCTGGCAAGGTCGGGCCACTGCTGTTGCAGCGGGGTGGCGAGCCACTCATTGAGGGGCTGCCCCTCCATGGCTTCCGGCTCCTGCCCCAGCAGGCGTGCCAACACCCTGGAGGCAAACAGCACTGTGCCCTGCTCGTCGATAAAGATCATGGGGTCGGCCCCTTCGCCGAGCAGGGCCAGCAGCCGCTGCTGATCCTGATGCAGCCGATCCTGCAGGGTGAGGCGATGTTCGATCTCCTGCTTCAATAGCCGGTTCTCTACCAGCGAGGCGCGTCCGGCCTTGGCTTCCAGCAGTGCCTTGACCCGGGCAAACAGCTCCTCCTTGCAGAAGGGTTTGACCAGATAGTCGTTGGCTCCGGCACCAAAGCCCTCCTCGATATCCTTGGGTTGGTTAAGGGCGGTGAGCAGCAGCACCGGCAGCATATCTTTCGGGTGTTGCTGGCGCAGGCGACGGCAGACGTCAAAACCGGAAAGGGTCGGCATCATCACATCGAGCAGGATGAGGTCCACCGGCTCCTCGGCCAGCTTGGCCAGCGCATCGTGGCCGTCACTGCTGGGCAGGATGCGGTAGCCGCAGGGCTGCAGCAGATGGCGCAGGATGTGCAGGTTGATGGGCTCGTCATCCACCACCAGAATGAGCGGCGCATCCTCGGGGGGAGGGGGCAGATCGTCGCTCTCCCAGTCAGGCAGGATCAGCGGTTGCTGGCGCACCAGCTGATGCTCGATCTGGCGGCTGTCTAGAGTCAGATTTGCCGCTTTGCCGGTGGCAAGGGGCAGGGTAAAGGCGAAGGTAGAGCCGACGCTCGGCTCGCTCTCGACAAACAGCTCGCCCCCCATCAGGTGCACCAGCTGGCGGGTGATGGAGAGGCCAAGGCCGGCCCCCTGCTTGCTTACCTCCGGGCTCATCTGCACCAGCGGCTCGAAGATATGTTCCAGATGGTCGGGGGCGATGCCGATGCCGGTATCCGTGACCTTGATGCGCAGGAAGTTGTTCTCGACGATGGCACTGAGCACCACCTTGCCCTGCGGCGTGTACTTGATGGCGTTGCCCACCAGGTTGTAGAGCACCTGTTCGAGCCGCTGCTCATCGGCCAGTACCGGCGGCAGTTCGGCCGGGCTGATATCCACCAGGGTGAGGGGTTTGGCCTGCACCAGATGCTGGCAGAGGTCCAGCACCAGCCGGATAACCCCCTTGGATGAGACGGGCTGGGAGTGGATCTCCAGCTGGCCGTAGCGCATCTGGTGGTAGTCCAGCAGATCGTCAACCAGACGGGCCAAGCCGTCTGCACTCTTGATGATGAGGCCGAGCTGCTTTTGCTGCCCTTCGGTCAAATCCTGCTGGCTGGCGAGCATCGACTCGGCCATCCCCTTGATGCCGTGAATGGGGGTACGCAGCTCGTGGGAGGTGTTGGCCAGCAGTTCATCCTTGAGCTTGTCCGCTTGCTGCAGGCTGAGGTTCTGCTTGTGGGTCAGCTTGACCTGCTGTTGCAGCTCCTGGGTCTGCTGTTCGATCAGTTCGATCTTGTCCTTCACCGAGCGCTGCATATGGCGAAACGCCTCGGCCAGCCGGTCGATATCATCGCCGGTGCGCTCGATGGCGATGGGGTGATCCAGCGCGCCGTCGGCCACCTGCTCGGCCGCTTCGGTCAGGGAGCGCAGCGGCGCCGTGATGGAGTGGGAGAGCCAGCGGGAGAAGAGGATCAGCAGTAGTACCGAGCCCGCCCCCAGCACAATTACCAGAGTTTCCAGCTGGCGGATCGGGGCATAGGCTTCCCGGGTGGAGATCTCGGCGATAAAGGCCCACTCGGTATCGAACACCTTCACCTGGGTGTAGGCGGCCAGCACCTCGTCATCCTGATAGGAGTGGAACAGCCCGACCCCCTGCTCGCCGGAGAGCGTCTTGGTGATGAGGGGCGTTTGCAGTGGACGGAAGTTGGGGCTGAAGCTGTTCTCGACGCTGAACTCCGGCGCCAGCCAGGCATCGGCGCGCATCCGCTTGTCCGGGCCGATCAGGATGGTCTCGCCGGTCTCGCCCAGCCCCTCCCGCTCCGCCATGATCTGGTTGAGCTTGTCCGGCAGCAGCTCGAAAATCACCACACCGCGCACATAGTCGTACTGCATCACGGGGGCTGCCATGTAGGCGACCACCTGCCCGGTCAGCTCGTTGCGGCCAAAATCGGTGAACTCGAAGATCTGCTGCGGCTTCTGGCCACCATCAAGGCGGCGTTTGATCTTGGCAAAGGTCTGGCCCAAGCCGCTGCCCTGATAAGGTCCTGAGAGCAGATTGGTGGCAAAGTTAGGGTGCTTGGTGACCGAATAGACCACATCACCGTTGAGGTCGACCAGAAAGATGTCGCTGTAGTTGGATTTGCGCACCATGTCGGCGTAGCCGCGATGAAAGCGCTGGTGCACCCGGCCATACATCTCGTCGGCGAGGATAAGCGCCGTGATGGAGGGTTCGATCTCCACCTGACTGTCCGGTTTGCGCAGTTGATCCCAGGAACCGGGCAGATAGCGGGCCTGGGCACGGCTGCGGGCCTCCTGCGGTGTGGTGCCCAACTTCTCGAAGGCGCCGGTAAAGCCATAGAAACGGCCGATACTGTTGCCGGCAAAATCCTGCTGGGAGAAGTTGATGATCTGCTCTTTGAGGTTGTTGAAGTAATCCTCGAGCTGACTCTTCTTGATATTACGGACGGAGACCAGATGGTTGGAGGTCTGGGTGGTGAGATCCTTGCCGTGGCTGTATAGGAAGAAGAGGGTGATGACCAAAAAGGGCACCATGCCCAACATGAAAAAAGCCAGCATTAACTGCGGCCTGAGCCCACGAAGCGTGAAGATCCATTTCATCTTGTGATTTTCAATTGAGAATCCGGTTATTAAGCCGCTCAAGTCTCGAACGAAAGCGTAATCATTTCAACGACTTTATCCCAAATTCGCTTGGTGGGTCACAGCTGGCTGGAGAAAAATGAAGCAAGGCGTTTAAACCATGAGCAAACAGTCTGCATCAGGGTTTAAATTGCGAAAAAGGGGTTGTGCTGGCGCTCGTGGTACGTATAATGCGCCTCGTTGTCAGGCAACTGGCACAAAAGCAGTAACGCGGGAATAGCTCAGTTGGTAGAGCACGACCTTGCCAAGGTCGGGGTCGCGAGTTCGAGTCTCGTTTCCCGCTCCAA
>NZ_JAAKXB010000025.1:0-18725 GCF_029479985.1 Aeromonas sp. A600620
CCACCGAAGTGCTTGGCCAGCACGTTGGTGATAGCTGCAGTCAGGGTGGTTTTACCGTGGTCAACGTGGCCGATGGTGCCGACGTTTACGTGCGGTTTATTACGCTCAAATTTTTCTTTAGACACGACGTAGTCCTTCTAGGTTAAACCCGCCTACCGTCGTAGGCGGGGAATCTTAAATTACTTGGATTTGCGCTCTTCGATCACGGCTTGTGCAACGTTGGTCGGTGCATCGTGATACTTGGCGAATTCCATGGCGTAGGAAGCGCGACCCTGGGTAGCGGAACGCAGTGCAGTTGCATAACCGAACATTTCGGCCAGCGGCACCAGAGCACGTACGATCTTGCCGGACGGGCCATCTTCCATACCTTCGATCAGGCCACGACGACGGTTCAGGTCACCGATAACGTCGCCCATGTAATCTTCCGGAGTTTCAACTTCTACTTTCATGATCGGTTCGAGCAGAACCGGGTTGGCCTTCATGAAGCCAGCCTTAAAGGCCATGGAAGCAGCGATCTTGAACGCCAGTTCGGAAGAGTCGACATCGTGGTAAGAACCGAAGTGCAGACGCACACCCAGATCCATAACCGGGTAACCAGCCAGCGGACCAGATTTGAGCTGCTCACGGATACCTTTATCAACACCCGGGATGAATTCACCAGGAATGACACCACCTTTGATGTCGTTGACGAATTCGTATGCTTTGCCTTCTTCCAGCGGGTACATGTCGATAACAACATGACCGTACTGACCGCGACCACCAGACTGCTTGGCATGCTTGCCTTCGATGTCTTTAACTGTGGTACGGATGGTTTCACGGTAGGCAACCTGCGGCTTACCTACGTTGGCTTCAACCTTGAACTCGCGACGCATACGGTCAACGATGATGTCCAGGTGCAGCTCACCCATACCAGCGATGATGGTTTGACCTGACTCTTCGTCAGTCCATACGCGGAAGGACGGATCTTCCTGAGCCAGACGGCCCAGTGCCAGACCCATCTTCTCTTGGTCAGCCTTGGTTTTCGGCTCAACCGCGATAGAAATTACCGGCTCCGGGAATTCCATACGCTCGAGGATGATCGGTGCGTTCGGGTCACACAGGGTGTCACCAGTGGTCACGTCTTTCAGACCGATGGCAGCAGCGATGTCACCAGCGCGTACTTCTTTGATCTCTTCACGCTTGTTGGCATGCATCTGAACGATACGGCCAAAACGCTCGCGCTTGTCCTTGACGGAGTTCAGCACGGTGTCACCGGAGTTGATCACGCCAGAGTAGACACGGAAGAAGGTCAGGTTACCAACGAACGGGTCGGTAGCGATCTTGAACGCCAGAGCAGAGAACGGCTCGTCATCGGAAGCGTGACGCTCGTCTTTGGTCTCGCCGTCCATTTTCAGGCCGTCGATAGCAGCAACGTCGGTCGGAGCCGGCAGGTACTCGATCACGGCATCCAGCATTGCCTGTACGCCCTTGTTCTTGAACGCGGAGCCACAGGTTACCAAGATGATTTCGTTGTTCAGCACGCGCTGACGCAGAGCACCTTTGATCTCTTCCTCGGTCAGCTCTTCGCCGCCCAGGTATTTTTCCATCAGGTCTTCAGACGCTTCAGCAGCGGCTTCAACCAGATTCATGCGCATTTCTTGCGCCTGTTCCAGCAACTCAGCCGGGACGTCTTCGTAATCGAAGGATACGCCCTGATCAGCTTCATTCCAGTTGATGGCTTTCATCTTGACCAGGTCAACAACGCCCTTGAAGTTCTCTTCAGAGCCGATGTTCAGCTGAAGGGGAACCGGAGTACCTTTCAGACGGGTCTTGATGTGCTCAACACAACGCAGGAAGTTGGCACCGGTACGGTCCATCTTGTTGACGAACGCGATACGGGGAACCTTGTACTTGTTAGCCTGACGCCATACGGTTTCAGACTGTGGCTGTACGCCACCTACGGCACAGTACACCATCACGGCACCGTCCAGAACACGCATTGAACGCTCTACTTCGATAGTAAAGTCAACGTGGCCCGGGGTATCGATGATGTTGATACGGTGCGGTTGGAACTGTTTACCCATACCGGACCAGAAAGCGGTGGTCGCGGCGGAGGTGATGGTGATACCACGCTCTTGTTCCTGTTCCATCCAGTCCATGGTGGCAGCGCCATCGTGAACTTCACCGATCTTGTGACTTACACCGGTGTAAAACAGTACGCGCTCGGTAGTAGTAGTCTTACCGGCGTCAATGTGAGCGGAGATACCGATGTTACGATAACGCTCAATGGGGGTTGTACGAGCCATTGTCATCCTCTTACTAAGGCGCTTGTCCCTAGATAATTAAAGGTGCGCAGAGCCAAAAGACCCTGCGCAAGCGGATTACCAGCGGAAGTGAGCGAAGGCTTTGTTCGCTTCAGCCATACGGTGAACGTCTTCACGTTTCTTGACAGACGAACCCTTATTGTCAGCGGCATCCAGCAGCTCGCCAGCCAAACGCTGAGCCATTGATTTTTCACCACGTTTACGAGCGGCATCAACCAACCAGCGCATTGCCAGAGCATTGCGACGTACCGGACGAACTTCTACCGGAACCTGATAGGTTGCACCACCGACGCGACGAGATTTAACCTCGACCGCCGGACGAATGTTATCCAGAGCTTCTTCGAATACGGCCAGGTGCTCTTTGCCAGATTTGGTGGCAATGATGTCCAGGGCGCCATAAACAATGGCTTCTGCAACAGATTTCTTACCGTCAACCATTACTACGTTGACAAATTTAGCCAGCAGCTCTGATCCGAACTTGGGATCTGGCAGGATTTTACGCTGACCAACAACACGACGTCTTGGCATTTCAAATTCTCCGTAACTTCAGGGATTACCCAAAACTAGAAAGCTATCTAACTAGAAACGAATTAACGTTTGGCCTTACTTAACGGAGAACCATTAAGCTTTAGGACGCTTCACGCCATACTTGGAGCGAGCCTGCTTACGGTCTTTAACACCGGCACAGTCCAACGCACCACGAACGGTGTGATAACGAACACCTGGCAAGTCTTTTACACGACCGCCACGGATCAGAACAACAGAGTGCTCTTGCAGGTTGTGACCTTCACCACCGATGTAGGAGGTGACTTCGAAGCCGTTGGTCAGACGTACACGGCACACTTTACGCAGTGCAGAGTTAGGCTTCTTCGGGGTGGTGGTATATACACGAGTGCATACGCCACGCTTCTGAGGGCACGCTTCCAGCGCCGGCACGTTGCTTTTCACAACGAGCTTGATGCGTGGCTTGCGAACCAACTGGTTAATAGTTGCCATCAAAAGGCTCCTGATAATGACTTCATAAACGTGTGGAAAATCCTCCCCGCAGATACGGGGACGCGAAATTTTATGCCCTGTTGTCTGGGGAGTCAAGATTTATACAATTTGCGTCACAAAAGGGCAGTTCGGATCCGTTTGCTTTCACGACATCGCCTTGAATTTTCTTGAAAATATGCTTCTCAGCCACCCCAGGTGCGCGGGGAACCTTTTTGCGCAATCAGTGCCACCAGATCCGCCATATCGAGCACATTGCCCACCCGATGCTGCAAACCGCGAGCTTGCAGATCTTCCTGCATCACATAAAGCGGGATACCCGCCAGCCGCGCGCTCCACTGGGGAGCCGATGCCGCAATCACGGCATCCTGCATCAGTACCAGCTCATCCTCGGGCTGAAGGTATGAGAGCGCCTCTGCCAGAGCCTGACTCTGAAAGGGAGAGTTCAATATCAGATGCAACATGGAGACCTCAAAAGCTGATGTGAGTCGAACATTGTGCCCAGCGCCGAGCCAGTTCTTGGCGCGGCAGACTCTCGACGGGGATCAGCAGATCATCCACTGTCACGCCACGCTCTGCCAGCGAGTCAGCACAGACATAGACCTCTTCGATGTCGTAGAGTTCCAGCATTTTGAAGGTGGGCGCGTAGTGGCGCTGCAAAATGGCGGCAGGCTGCTGCTCCTTGAGCAGTTGCAACACACCGTCCCCAATCAGGAAGAGGGCCAGCTCATCGGTCATGGCCGAGGTGGCCAGCAGGGCATCCAACCCTTCCCGGCCAGCGGCATGGCCATGGGGACCACGACTGCAGATAAAGGCAATTTTTTTATTCATGGCTCCCCCTAGAACTGAACCAGTCGATCGGCAGTGAGCGCAGCCTCGGCCAGCTGGCCCAGACCGCTCAGACAAAATGGCGGTTGCAGATTGAAGTGCACCAGCCCCGCCCCCTTGGCCTCCTGCTCATCGAGCACACCGCGCCGCATGGCGGCGGCGACGCAGACGTCGATACGGATCCCCTGCTCTTCTGCCAGCTCTCGCCACAGACGCACCAGGTTAGTCTCATCGGATGCAGGCAGATGCAAACCGTTGCCGTTGCAGACCCCGTCCTGATAGAAGAACAGGTGGGACAAGGTATGTCCCTGCGCCAACAGGGTGCGGGCAAAACGATAGGCGGTGCTGGCCGATTGGGTGCCATAGGCAGGCCCCGTGACCAGGATGGCAAAACTCAGACTCATAGCAGGACTCCTGTGCTGACCCGGTCCATTTTACGCCAAAAACAAAAAAGCCCCTGCCAGGAGGGGCTTGATTCGATCTGTTGATCAGAGATGGGCAATCGCCTCGACCTCGACCAGCACATCTTTCGGCAGACGAGCCACCTCCACGCAGGAGCGGGCTGGCGCCGCATCGCCAAAGTAGCGGGCATAGACCTGGTTGAAGGCAACGAAGTTGTTCATGTCGCTCAGGAAGCAGGTGGTCTTGACCACTTTGCTGGCATCGGCACCGGCAGCGTGCAACACGGCAACCAGATTCTTCATCACCCGTTCGGCCTGCTCTTCGATGCCGCCGGCCACGATCTCCATGGTGGCAGGATCGAGCGGGATCTGCCCGGAGGTGAAGATCATCTCGCCAACCTTGGTAGCCTGAACATACGGACCAATCGCGGCAGGCGCCTTGTCGGTTGCAATCACTTCTTTAGCCATTCATCTATCCCCTTCTGGAATGAGTTACTCGTTCTCGTCTTCACCCTGCTTGCGCTGTCGGATGTAAAGATAAACGGTATGTTTTGAAATATTGAGTTTGTCCGCCACCAGATTGATCGAATCCTTGATGTCGAAAATGCCCTTCTCGAACAGCTGGGTCACGATGAAGCGGTTCTTGGCATTGTTGGCCACGGTGGGATCGCGATTGATCTCGTCGATGGTGTTATCCACCGTCTGGGCAACCAGCTCTTCCACGCTGTTGGCGAAGGTCTCTGGTGACTGACGCGCCGCCTGCTGGGGCGTCGGGAAAAATTCGGCCACGAACTCGTGGAAAGGCGCATTGATGTGCAGGTTGATGCAGATCAGCCCCACCACTTGCCGCTCGCTGTTGCGAATGGCGATGGTGCTCGACTTCATCAGCGCACCGGTACGGCTGCGAGCGAAATAGCTCTGGGTGTAATCCTGGCCGGTGCTCTCGATGTCCTTGAGCATGCGCAGGGCGAGATCGGTGATGGGCGCCCCGAGGGTGCGTCCGGTATTGAAGCCGTTGGCGATCTTGATCACCGACTCGTGCAGATTTTCCAGGGAGTGGAGTACCACTTCACAATGCTTGCCGAACAGCTCGGCCAAGCCATCGATGAGCCCATCGTATGAGCGCAACAATTCCCTGTCTTCATCTGTAAAAGTGCGGCTGATCAGCTGTTCTTCGGGAAGCATGGCTTCCTCGATACCGACAGTCATGTTCTACCCCTGTAATAACCATTCAACTTTCCCGAGTTTTAAATTGCAGGGGAGTAAAGTCAACTTTTTTTGATTTTTTACTCTACAACTTTGCTCTGGATCATCCTGAAACCCGCGCTGCGTCTACCTTTGCCGAGGAATTGGCCAACAAAAAGGGCTCCTTGAAGGAGCCCTTTTTAATCACGGATGACGAGTTACTCTTCGTCGAAGCTACCGGCTGCGTTCAGCAGATCCGCCAGGTTCTGCTCAGCTTCATCAGCGGTCACCTGCGGGGTGCCAACAGCACGAGCTGCGGCAGCACGCTGGTTGATCCGGCTGTGGTGGTAGGCAAAGCCGGTACCAGCCGGGATCAGACGACCCACGATGACGTTCTCTTTCAGACCACGCAGTTCATCACGCTTGCCACCTACGGCGGCTTCGGTCAGAACGCGAGTGGTTTCCTGGAAGGAAGCCGCGGAGATGAAGGACTCGGTGCTCAGAGATGCCTTGGTAATACCCATCAGTACATGACGGTAGGTCGCAGGGGTCTTGCCCTCGGCAACCAGCTTACGGTTGGCAATCTTCACACGAGCCACTTCAACCTGTTCGCCTTCGATCAGATCGGTATCGCCAGCGCTCAGGATCTCGCACTTGCGCAGCATCTGACGAACGATGACTTCGATGTGCTTGTCGTTGATCTTAACGCCTTGCAGACGGTAAACGTCCTGCACTTCGTTGGCGATGTAGTTGGCGACCGGGCTGATACCGCGCAGACGCAGGATGTCGTGAGCAGACTCAGGACCGTCTGCCAGCACTTCACCCTTCTCAACTTTTTCACCTTCGAACACGTTCAGGTTACGCCACTTCGGAATCATCTCTTCGTAGACGTTGCCACCATCGGTCGGGGTAATGACCAGACGGCGTTTGCCCTTGGTCTCTTTCCCGAAGGAGATGGTACCGGAGATCTCGGCCAGAATTGCCGGTTCCTTCGGTTGACGTGCTTCGAACAGATCCGCAACGCGCGGCAGACCACCGGTGATGTCCTTGGTACCGCCGGACTCTTGCGGGATACGCGCTACCGCGTCACCCACGCCCACGTTGGCACCATCTTCCAGGTTCACGATCGCCTTGCCCGGCAGGAAGTACTGGGCGGCTACATCGGTACCCGGGATCATCACGTCTTTGCCGTTCAGGTCGACCAGTTTAACGGTCGGACGCATCTCTTTACCGGCGCTCGGACGCTCGTTGACGTCCAGAACAACGATAGAAGAGAGACCGGTCAGCTCGTCGGTCTGACGAGTGATGGTCACACCATCGATCATGTGTTCGAACTGCAGGCGACCTGCCACTTCGGTGATGATCGGGTGGGTGTGCGGATCCCAATTGGCAACGGTCTCGCCAGCACTCACGGCCTGGCCGTCCTTCACTTCCAGTACAGAACCGTAAGGCAGCTTGTGGCTTTCCTTGGTACGGCCCATGTCGTCCATGATGGTCAGTTCGGTAGAACGTGAGGTGATAACCAGTTTGTCATCGCTGTTGTGAACGAACTTGGCGTTCTGCAGCTTGATGGTACCTGTGTTCTTGACCTGGATGCTGCTTTCAGCAGCGGCACGAGATGCAGCACCACCGATGTGGAACGTACGCATCGTCAGCTGGGTACCCGGTTCACCGATGGACTGGGCGGCGATAACACCGACAGCCTCACCCTTGTTAACCAGGTGACCACGGGCCAGATCACGGCCGTAGCAGTGAGCACAGTTACCGAAGTCGGTTTCACAGGTGATGGCAGAACGAACCTTCACACGGTCAACGGAGTTGCGTTCCAGCAGGTCACACAGCTGCTCGTCGAGCAGGGTGTTGCGAGCAACCAGGATCTCGTCCTCGGTACCCGGCTTGATGACATCTTCTGCCACCACACGACCCAGCACGCGTTCACGCAGCGGCTCGACCACGTCGCCACCCTCGATCAGCGGAGTCATCCACAGACCGTCGGTAGTGCCGCAATCGTCCTCGGTGATCACCATGTCCTGCGCCACGTCTACCAGACGACGAGTCAGGTAACCGGAGTTCGCAGTCTTCAGTGCAGTATCCGCCAGACCCTTACGAGCACCGTGGGTAGAGATAAAGTACTGCAGTACGTTCAGACCTTCGCGGAAGTTCGCGATGATCGGAGTCTCGATGATGGAGCCATCCGGCTTGGCCATCAGGCCACGCATACCGGCCAGCTGACGGATCTGGGCGGCGGAACCCCGCGCACCAGAGTCGGCCATCATAAAGATGCTGTTGAACGAGGCCTGCTCTTCTTCTTCACCCAGCGAGTTGACGTTACGCTCTTTGGACAAGTTCTCCATCATGGCCTTGGAGACGCGCTCGTTGGCGCTGGCCCAGATATCGATAACCTTGTTGTAACGTTCGCCCGCAGTTACCAGACCGGACAGGAACTGGTCCTGGATCTCGGCAACTTCGGCTTCGGCAGACGCGATGATGTCTTTCTTGGCATCCGGGATGACCATGTCATCGATACCAACGGAAGCACCGGACAGCGCCGCGTAGTGGAAACCGGTATACATCAGCTGGTCAGCGAAGATAACGGTGTCCTTCAGCCCCTGCTTGCGATAGCAGGTGTTCAGCAGACGGGAGATGAGCTTTTTGCCCAGCGCCTTGTTGGATACGCATTTGATCCAGTTCTGCGGATTGGCTTCCAGATCGGCCTGCTCGGCAGCAGTCAGCACCTTCGGCTCGTCGATCAGGGCGTATTCCATACCTTTCGGCAGGATCAGGCTCAGGATCGCACGACCAACGGTGGTGTTCTTCATCTCGGTCTTGGCAACCAGCTCACCGGCTTCGTTCTTCACGTACTCGGTGATGCGGCACTTGACGCGAGCATGCAGGTCGGCCAGACCAGCACGGTACACTTTCTCGGCCTCTTTCGGGCCGGACAGCACCATACCTTCACCCTTCGCATTGATGCGGGCGCGGGTCATGTAGTACAGACCCAAGACCACGTCCTGAGAAGGAACGATGATCGGCTCACCGGAGGCTGGCGACAGGATGTTGTTGGTAGACATCATCAGCGCACGCGCTTCCAGCTGGGCTTCCAGGGTCAGCGGTACGTGGACCGCCATCTGGTCACCATCGAAGTCCGCGTTATACGCAGCACAAACCAGCGGGTGCAGCTGGATTGCCTTGCCTTCGACCAGAGTCGGTTCGAATGCCTGGATACCCAGACGGTGCAGGGTCGGTGCACGGTTCAGCAGAACCGGGTGCTCGCGGATCACTTCGTCCAGGATATCCCAAACGACAGCTTCCTCGCGCTCCACCATCTTCTTGGCGGCCTTGATAGTGGTCGCCAGACCGCGGGTTTCCAGCTTGCCATAGATGAACGGCTTGAACAGTTCCAGCGCCATCTTCTTCGGCAGACCGCACTGATGCAGACGCAGAGTCGGGCCTACGGTGATAACGGAACGACCGGAGTAGTCGACACGCTTACCGAGCAGGTTCTGACGGAAACGACCCTGCTTACCCTTGATCATATCGGCCAGGGATTTCAGCGGGCGCTTGTTGGAACCGGTGATGGCACGACCGCGACGGCCGTTATCCAGCAGCGCATCGACGGACTCTTGCAGCATACGCTTTTCGTTGCGCACGATGATGTCCGGAGCAGCCAGATCCAGCAGACGCTTCAAGCGGTTGTTACGGTTGATCACGCGACGGTACAGATCGTTCAGATCGGAAGTCGCGAAACGGCCGCCGTCCAGCGGTACCAGCGGACGCAGGTCCGGCGGCAGCACAGGCAGCACTGTCATGATCATCCACTCCGGCTTGTTGCCGGACTGCAGGAAAGCTTCCATCAGCTTCAGACGCTTGGTGGTCTTCTTGCGTTTGGTCTCGGAGTTGGTCTGATCCAGCTCCTCACGCATCGCTTTGACTTCACCTTCCAGATCGATGGCGCGCAGCAATGCCAGGATTGCTTCGGCACCCATCTTGGCGTCAAATTCGTCGCCCCACTCTTCCAGCGCATCCAGGTACTGCTCTTCGGAGAGCATCTGGCTGCGTTCGAGGTTGGTCATGCCCGGCTCGATAACTACGAAAGATTCGAAGTAGAGCACGCGTTCGATGTCGCGCAGGGTCATGTCCAGAAGCAGACCGATACGGGACGGCAGGGACTTCAGGAACCAGATGTGGGCAGTCGGGCTGGCCAGCTCGATGTGGCCCATACGCTCACGACGGACCTTGGTCTGGGTCACTTCAACGCCGCACTTCTCACAGATCACACCACGGTGTTTCAGGCGCTTGTACTTGCCGCACAGACACTCGTAGTCCTTCACCGGTCCGAAGATACGGGCGCAGAACAGACCATCACGCTCCGGCTTGAAAGTCCGGTAGTTGATGGTCTCAGGCTTTTTGACCTCACCGAATGACCAGGAGCGGATCATGTCAGGAGAGGCCAGACCGATCTTGATGCTGTCAAACTCTTCGGTCTTGGTCTGAGCCTTCAAAAACTTGAGTAAGTCTTTCACGTGTTTCCCCTGTCAGGAGTCTAACCTCGGCGCCCCGGCTGCCAAAACAGCGGGGCGCCCACGTCAATTCTCGAACAATAAGAGCGAGCTCTTACTCTTCGTCCAGCTCGATGTTGATACCCAGAGAGCGGATTTCCTTCAGCAATACGTTGAAGGATTCGGGCATGCCCGGCTCCATACGGTGGTCGCCATCCACGATGTTCTTGTACATCTTGGTACGGCCATTCACATCGTCAGACTTGACGGTCAGCATCTCCTGCAGGGTATATGCCGCACCGTAAGCCTCCAGGGCCCACACTTCCATCTCACCGAAACGCTGACCACCGAACTGAGCCTTACCACCCAGCGGCTGCTGGGTAACCAGGCTATAAGAACCGGTAGAACGCGCGTGCATCTTGTCGTCGACCAGGTGGTTCAGCTTGAGCATGTACATGTAACCAACGGTTACTTTACGCTCGAAGCGGTTACCGGTACGGCCGTCGAACAGATCAATCTGACCGGATTCCGGCAGATCGGCCAGCTTCAGCAGGGCTTTGATTTCGCGCTCTTTGGCACCATCAAACACTGGAGTAGCAACCGGCAGACCCTTACGCAGGTTACCCACCAGGGTACGTACGTCGTCGTCAGACAGTTCGGCGATGTTCACTTGCTGGGTGTCCTTCTCGCCCAGGTCATAGACCTGTTGCAGGAAGTTGCGCATCTCGTGCAGCTCGCGCTGCTCTTTGACCATGCGATCGATCTTCTCGCCGATACCCTTGGCCGCAAGGCCCAGGTGCACTTCGAGGATCTGACCGATGTTCATACGGGATGGTACGCCCAACGGGTTCAGTACGATGTCGACCGGACGGCCGAACTCGTCATGAGGCATATCCTCGACCGGACAGATCTTGGAGATAACACCCTTGTTACCGTGACGGCCCGCCATCTTGTCACCCGGCTGGATGCGACGCTTGACTGCCAGATAAACCTTGACGATTTTCAGTACGCCCGGCGCCAGATCATCACCCTGGATAATCTTGCGACGCTTGTTCTCGAATTTCTTGTCGAACTCGGCTTTCAGCTCAACGTGCTGTTCAGCGATCTGTTCCAGTTCGGTCTGCTTGCCTTCGTCTTCGATGGCCAGTTCAAACCACTTGGAGCGATCGAGCTTGTTCAGACGATCTTCGCTGTAACCGGCGGCCAGCAGCAGGTTGCGGGAGCGGCCGAAAATGCCGTCTTCCAGGATCTTGAACTCTTCGGTCAAGTCCTTCTTCGCTTCCTTCAGCTGCATCTCTTCGATTTCTTTGGCGCGCTTGTCTTTTTCCACGCCATCGCGGGTAAAGACTTGCACGTCAACCACGGTACCGTACACACCGTTCGGTACACGCAGGGAGGAGTCCTTCACATCGGACGCCTTCTCACCGAAGATGGCGCGCAGCAGCTTCTCTTCCGGCGTCAGCTGGGTTTCACCTTTCGGGGTTACCTTACCGACCAGAATGTCGCCGCCCTTCACTTCGGCACCCACGTAGACGATACCGGACTCGTCCAGCTTGGACAGAGCGGCTTCACCCACGTTCGGGATATCAGCAGTGATCTCTTCCGGACCCAGCTTGGTGTCACGGGAGATACAGGCCAGTTCCTGGATATGGATGGTGGTCAGGCGATCTTCCTGAACAACACGCTCGTTCACCAGGATCGAGTCTTCGAAGTTGTAACCGTTCCACGGCATGAACGCGACGCGCATGTTCTGACCCAGCGCCAGTTCACCCAGATCGGTGGACGGGCCGTCAGCCAGTACGTCGCCAGCCATGACCGGCTCACCCAACATCACGCAAGGACGCTGGTTGATACAGGTGTTCTGGTTGGAACGGGTGTACTTGGTCAGGTTGTAGATGTCGATACCGGCTTCGCCTGGCATCAGCTCATCTTCATTGACCTTCAGGACGATACGGGAGGCATCGACATAGTCGATTACGCCGCCACGCTTGGCCACTACGGTTACACCGGAGTCAACGGCCACAGCGCGTTCCATACCGGTACCTACCAGCGGCTTGTCAGCACGCAGAGTCGGTACAGCCTGACGTTGCATGTTTGAACCCATCAATGCGCGGTTCGCGTCATCGTGTTCCAGGAACGGGATCAGAGCCGCTGCCACAGATACGATCTGCTGCGGGCTCACGTCCATATACTGGATCTGGTCGGCGTTCATAAAGGTGGATTCACCTTTGTGACGGCACGGGATCAATTCATCTTTCAGACGGCCATCTTCGGTGGTCGCGGCGTTAGCCTGTGCGATCACGTACTTGCCTTCTTCAATAGCAGACAGGTAGTCCACTTCGTCGGTGATCACACCGTCAATGACCTTACGGTACGGGGTCTCGAGGAAACCGTACTCGTTGGTACGAGAGTACACGGACAGAGAGTTGATCAGACCGATGTTCGGACCTTCAGGAGTCTCGATAGGGCACAGACGACCGTAGTGGGTCGGGTGTACGTCTCGGACTTCAAAGCCGGCACGCTCACGAGTCAAACCGCCCGGGCCCAGCGCGGAAATACGACGCTTGTGGGTCACTTCGGAGAGCGGGTTGTTCTGGTCCATAAACTGGGACAGCTGGCTGGAACCAAAGAACTCTTTGACTGCGGCGGAGATCGGCTTGGCGTTGATCAGATCCTGCGGCATCAGGGTGTCCAGGTCGCCCAGGGAGAGACGCTCCTTGACCGCACGCTCGACACGCACCAGACCGACGCGGAACTGGTTTTCAGCCATTTCACCGACAGAACGGATACGACGGTTACCCAGGTGGTCGATATCGTCCACTTCGTCGTTACCGTTACGGATGTCGATCAGGCGCTTCATTACATCGACGATATCGTCTTTGGTCAGTACGCCAGCGCCAGTCTCGTCTTCACGACCCAGACGGCGGTTGAACTTCATCCGACCTACGGTAGACAGGTCGTAACGCTCGGCAGAGAAGAACAGGTTTTCGAACAGCTGCTCTGCTGCTTCACGTGTCGGCGGCTCGCCCGGACGCATCATGCGGTAGATTTCTACCAGCGCTTCCAGACGGTTGGTGCTGGAATCGACGCGCAGGGTCTCGGACATGTAGGCACCGTGATCCAGTTCGTTGGTGAACAGAACCTCGAAATGCTTGAAGCCGGCCTGGGACAGGTTGGCAATCGCTTCCAGACTCAGCGCCTGGTTGGCTGCCACTACCAGTTCGCCAGTTTGCGGATGTGCGTAGTCCTTGGCTGCAACTTTGCCAACAACGTACTCAACCGGTACCTCAATCTGGGTAACGGCGTCTTTTTCCAACTGACGGATGTGACGGGCAGTCACACGACGACCGGTTTCAACAACCACGGCACCATTGGCCACGATGTCGAAGGTCGCAGTTTCGCCACGCAGGCGCTCCGGCACCAGATCCATCATCAACTTGCCATCTTTGACCTCGAAACCGATGGTTTCGAAGAAGGTGGCCAGGATTTGTTCGGAAGTGAAGTCCAGGGCGCGCAGAATAATGGATGCCGGCAGTTTGCGACGACGGTCGATACGGACAAACAGGTTGTCTTTCGCATCGAACTCGAAGTCCAGCCAGGAGCCACGGTAGGGGATAACGCGAGCGTTATACAGCACCTTACCGGATGAATGTGTTTTGCCTTTATCGTGGTCGAAGAAGACGCCCGGGCTGCGGTGCAGCTGGGAAACGATAACCCGCTCGGTACCATTGATAACAAAGGTGCCGTTCTCGGTCATGAGCGGAATTTCGCCCATGTATACTTCTTGTTCCTTGATGTCTTTGACGGTGCCGGCAGCTGCTTCACGGTCGTACAGAACCATACGAAGCTTGACACGCAGCGGCGCGGAGTAGGTCACTCCACGGATCTGGCATTCTTTTACGTCAAATACCGGCTCACCCAGGCGATAGCTGACATACTGAAGCTCAGCACTACCGGAGTAACTGGTGATCGGGAAAACGCTACGGAAAGCGGCCTCTAGGCCATATTCACCTTCCGGGTCAGCCTCGATGAACTGCTTGAAGGAGTCCAGCTGAATGGACAACAGATAAGGCGTGTCCAGTACCTGGTCTCGCTTACCGAAGTCCTTACGAATGCGTTTTTTTTCGGTATAAGAGTAAACCATAGGGTTCCTCAGCTCGCTGATAAGTGACCCACTCTGTCCCGCGGGACAGCTCTGTCTCAACACCGTTTTGTGTTGGCCCGGACGAAAGAAGACAGTCCGGATTGCTGGTGCACCGAGAGTCGTAAACGGTGTGAAATGCTCTCAGTCTACAGCGCAAAAAGGCTGGTGAACAAAAATTCACCAGCCCTAGCCTGTTTTATCAGGCTAATCTACATAAATGCAGATTATTTGATCTCAACAGAAGCACCGGCAGCTTCCAGCTCTTTCTTCAGAGCTTCAGCTTCGTCTTTGGAGACGGCTTCTTTCAGGTTAGCCGGAGCAGCTTCTACCAAGTCTTTGGCTTCTTTCAGGCCCAGACCGGTAGCGCCACGAACGGCTTTGATGACGGCAACTTTGTTGGCACCGGCAGCAGTCAGAACTACGTCGAACTCGGTCTTCTCTTCTACTGCTTCAGCGGCCGGACCGGCAGCAACAGCAACAGCGGCAGAAACACCGAATTTCTCTTCCATAGCTTCGATCAGCTCAACAACTTCCATTACAGACATGGAAGCAACGGCTTCGATGATTTGGTCTTTAGTGATAGACATGACAAAAATTCCTGATGTTGAATAAACTCAAACAGCCTAAATAGGCGAGAATCAAGCAGCAGCTTGCTTCTGATCACGCACAGCAGCGATGGTACGAACCAGCTTGCCAGCAGAGGCTTCTTTCATAGTCGCCATCAACTTCGCAATTGCTTCGTCGTAGGTCGGCAGCGTGGCCAGACGATCAATTTGTGCTGCGGCGATAAACTCACCGTTAAAAGCGCCAGCCTTGATTTCGAACTTTTGGTTCGCTTTGGCAAACTCTTTGAACAGACGAGCAGCAGCGCCCGGGTGTTCGTTAGAGAAAGCAATCAAGGTAGGACCGGTAAATGCGTCGTTCAGGCACTCGTATTCGGTACCTTCTACCGCGCGACGCAGCAGGGTGTTACGCACAACGCGCATGTACACACCGGCTTCACGAGCGGTTTTACGCAGGACGGTCATCTTGTCTACAGTGACACCGCGAGAATCGGCAACAACTGCAGAAAGAGCGCCTTTGGCAGCTTCGTTGACTTCAGCAACAATTGCCTTTTTGTCTTCGAGTCCCAATGCCATTGGCTTAACTCCTGGATTGAATCCGGGTCAAATGACCCAGTACTGACACATCCCCCCTACCTTTACAACAGAGGGGAACGATGCGGTAGCAGGATTCCAGAAGAGAAAGAATCTTTCTCGCTGGGTTTCCGGCACCGTCTACGCAGGAAACATTAAGGCTTTACAGCCTCCTGCGGTCTTGGACGGAGGTCGAAACCCCCAACCAATCAAGGCGCAAAATTATAGATTAAATTTTGCGCCTTGTAAAACCCATCAATTAGGCCTGAGCTTCCAGAGAAGCTTGGTCTACGGCAACACCGGCACCCATGGTGGTGGAGATGCTGACTTTCTTGATGAATTGACCTTTGGCGGAAGAGGGCTTGCCTTTTTTCAGGGCAACCAGCAGAGCTTCCAAGTTTTCTTTCAGCTGAACTTCGTTGAAAGAAACCTTACCCAGAGTGGTATGGATGATACCATTCTTGTCGTTACGGTAACGAACCTGACCAGCCTTGGCGTTCTTGACAGCTTCGGCAACGTTAGGAGTTACAGTACCAACTTTCGGGTTCGGCATCAGGCCGCGCGGGCCCAGGATTTGACCCAGTTGACCAACAACGCGCATGGCATCCGGGGATGCGATAACTACGTCGAAGTTCATCTCGCCTTTCTTAACCAGATCGGCCAGGTCATCCATACCTACCAGGTCAGCACCGGCAGCTTTAGCTGCTTCGGCATTGGCACCTTGGGTAAATACGGCAACGCGTACATCACGACCGGTACCGTGCGGCAGTACAGTAGCACCACGTACGTTCTGGTCAGATTTACGAGCGTCGATACCCAGGTTGACAGCAACGTCAACGCTTTCAACGAACTTGGCGGTAGCCAGTTCTTTCAGCAGGGCAATGGCTTCGTTGATGGAGTACTCTTTGGTACCGTCAACTTTTTCGCGAATAACGCGCATACGCTTGGAAAGTTTAGCCATTGTCTTAATCCTCCACTACCAGACCCATGGAACGAGCGGAGCCTGCGATGCAACGTACTTTTGCATCCAGATCGGCACCGGTCATATCCGGTTCTTTGGTCTTGGCGATTTCTTGCAGCTGGGCTACGGTCACCTTACCAACCTTGTCTTTGTTCGGCTTGGCAGAACCAGACTTGATGCCAGCAGCTTTCTTCAGCAGGAAGGAAGCAGGCGGAGTCTTGGTTTCGAAGGTGAAGGAACGGTCGCTGTAAACGGTGATCACGACCGGGGTCGGTGAACCTTTTTCCAGCTTTTCTGTACGAGCGTTGAACGCCTTACAGAATTCCATGATGTTAACACCGTGTTGACCCAGTGCAGGACCAACGGGAGGAGACGGGTTGGCTGCACCAGCAGCAACCTGCAGCTTGATATAAGCTGTGACTTTCTTAGCCATTAGGAAATTACCTCAAAAATGGGTTCTAGCGCCTCGGAGACATGCTCCTGCAAACGGCTCCCCAACTAATAAAGGGGCAGAGAATTATAGAGATATTCGCTGCCCCTGACAACTGTTGAGTGAACAGAAATCAATCAGCCCTTTTCGACCTGACCGAAATCCAGCTCAACGGGAGTAGAACGACCGAAGATCAGTACAGAAACCTTCACGCGGCTCTTCTCGTAGTCCACCTCTTCAACGGTTCCATTGAAGTCGGCAAACGGACCATCGGCAACCCGCACCATTTCACCCGGTTCAAACAGGGTTTTCGGACGCGGCTTGTCGTGGGCATCCTGCAGACGGTTCAGGATGGCATCGGCCTCTTTGTCGGAGATCGGTGCCGGACGGTCGGAAGTACCGCCGATGAAGCCCATGACGCGCGGTACGTTACGCACCAGGTGCCATGTGGTTTCATCCATGATCATCTGAACCAGGACATAGCCCGGGAAAAACTTGCGCTCACTCTTGCGCTTCTGGCCTGCACGCATCTCGACCACTTCTTCGGTCGGGACCAGTACTTCACCGAACATGTCTTCCATGCCATGCATCTTGATATGCTCGCGCAGGGATTTGGCGACACGGCCTTCATAGCCGGAAAACGCCTGCACGACATACCATCTCATACGCTGTTCACGTTGTTCAGTCATGGCTTATCCTTACACACCGGTAATCAGGTTGACCAACCAGACCAAGGCGCCGTCCAGAACGAACAGCAGCAGCCCCATCACGGCGGTCACCGCCAGCACAATCAGGGTTGTCTGAATGGCTTCCTGACGGGTTGGCCATACGACCTTGCGGACTTCCAGGCGAGACTCACGGGCGAATGCCAGTGTTGCCTTCCCTTTGGTGGTTTGCAGGGCTACTGCACCGGCAGCAGCGATGACAATGACCACACCCAAGGCGCGGACGGCAGCAATAACATCGCTCAGCAGATAATTACCTACTACAGCGGCCACCAGGATAATGAAAACCAGGCCCCAAAGCAGGGTATCCTTGCTTCCGCCCTGGTTCTCAGAACTAACACTCATACAACCCACCTGTATCTGACGTAACCAAAGACACAAAAGCCCCGTACGAGACGAGGTATATGGCAGGGGCGGCAGGACTCGAACCCGCAACCATCGGTTTTGGAGACCGCTGTTCTACCAATTCGAACTACGCCCCTGCATAAGAAAGCCCCTATTATAGGGGCTTTGCTTTATTTATGTAAGCCAAAGATTAAGCGATAACTTTAGCTACAACACCAGCACCTACGGTACGGCCACCTTCACGGATAGCGAAACGCAGGCCGTCATCCATCGCGATCGGCGCAATCAGGGTAACAACCATCTTGATGTTGTCGCCCGGCATTACCATCTCTACGCCTTCCGGCAGTTCGATGGTACCGGTCACGTCGGTAGTACGGAAGTAGAACTGCGGACGGTAGCCTTTGAAGAACGGGGTATGACGACCACCTTCTTCTTTGGACAGTACGTACACTTCAGATTCGAACTTGGTGTGCGGCTTGATGGTGCCCGGCTTGGCCAGTACCTGACCACGCTCTACGTCTTCACGCTTCACGCCACGCAGCAGTGCACCGATGTTCTCGCCTGCACGACCTTCGTCCAGCAGCTTACGGAACATTTCAACGCCGGTACAGGTGGTCTTGGTGGTATCTTTGATACCCACGATTTCCACTTCTTCACCAACTTTAACGATACCGCGCTCTACACGACCGGTTACTACGGTACCACGGCCAGCGATAGAGAATACGTCTTCGATCGGCATCAGGAACGGCTGGTCAATCGCACGCTCCGGCTCCGG
>NZ_JAAKXB010000026.1:0-15571 GCF_029479985.1 Aeromonas sp. A600620
GCCCGTAGCTCAGCTGGATAGAGTACCTGGCTACGAACCAGGTGGTCAGAGGTTCGAATCCTCTCGGGCGCACCATACAGACAGCCTCGACTTCGGTCGAGGCTGTTTTTTTATGGGCGACATTTAACTCTTTGGTGCGGATCCCCGTGCGCTGTTGCGGGGGGATCGCCCGTTTACCTGGCTGTTCTTGTCCTCATTTCTTCCCCTTTCTGTGATTGCGCACAGTTCTTCTGATCGTTGCACCGCCTCACTACCCTTTGCCTCATCTATAGGCGCGCTGTATGCCTGCCGTTGCAACGGCAGATGCCGCGCAGACATCACTAAGGGTTCGCTCATCAACATCCTGCAAGGCCTGCGGAAGCGTTCTGCAGGCAATAAAAAAGGATGCCGCAGCATCCTTTTGTGTCGAGATATTTACTCAGCTTTTCAACCATTTGCGAATGCGGTTGGCATCGCCGATGGGGGTGCGTTTGCCCACCGAGTTGAGTAGCACGATGGCAAGCTCGCGGCTGTCCGGTTTGGCGCGCATCACCAGACAGCGACCCGCTTCGTCAGTGAAGCCGGTCTTGGAGAGGCGCACGTCCCAATCCGGGTTTTTCACCAGCGGGTTGGTGTTGTTGAACATCAGGCTGTAGGCGGGGGCGCTGAAGCGCATCTCCCGGTTCTCATCCTGAGTGAACTGACGGATCAGCGGCTGGCGATAGGCGGCGGCAGCCAGCTTGCCCAGATCCTGGGCGGTGGAGACGTTGCGGGTGGAGAGGCCGGTGGAGTCGTAGAAGTGGGTATTACGCATACCCAGCTGTCTGGCCTTGTTGTTCATGGCTCGCACGAAGGCGCTGCGGCCGCCCGGATAGTGACGCGCCAGTGCCGAGGCCATCCGGTTTTCGGAGGACATCAGCGCCAGATGCAGGGCGTCGCGGCGGGTCACCTTGGTGCCCATGCGGATGCGGGAATGAGTGTGTTTGACCCGATCCAGATCGTTCTTGTCGACCGTAATGGTCTGGTTGAGATTCTGCTTGGCATCCAGCACCACCAGCGCTGTCATCAGCTTGGTGAGGGAGGCGATGGGACGCACCTTGGTGGCATTCTTCTGGTAGAGCGTCTTGCCCGTTTTTACATCCACGACCAGGGCGCTGCTCGAGCGTACTTCCAGTTTGGCAGGGTTGGGGGCCGCGCTGACCGCAGGCAATCCCAGTATTCCCATCAACCCGACAACCAGCGCTGCTGCGCGAATCCGACACCACATACAACCGACTCCGTTCCCATCCAAAAAAAGGCGCTAGATTCACTCATTTTTACCCCGGCTTTACAAGGGCCGAGCGGGACTATTTCTGTTATTTGCGCAAAATTGGCGATCAAAAAAGCCCTCTGGCGAGGGCTTTCGGGTCGGGCGTTGGGCGAGGGTCAATCCCGCGGCTGCGCAGCCCTGCGTTTGCTGATCCAGCGCCAGACCAGCGCCACCATGCCACCCACCAGCAGGGCCACCGGCAGATAGATGATGATATTGAAGAACTGGGTCTGGTATTCGGCTGCCAACTTGGTGTGGCTCAGGTAGTAGCCAAACCCGACCAGCGGGCAGATCCACATGATGGAGCTGATCAGATTGACGATGAGGAAGCGCCCCTGCGGCAGTTCGGTGGCACCCACTATATAGGGGTAGGCGGTGCGCACGAAGGCGATATAGCGCGCGGTGATCAGGGTGATGATCCCGTACTTGTCCAGCAGGTGGTAGACCTTCTGCTGGTGTCGCTCTTCCACGTGGGACATCAGCCGATGGTAGAGCTGGGTGTGGCCAAGGAAGCGCCCCTGCATGTAACCGAGCCAGGTGCCGACAAAGGTAGCCATGATCAACAGCGGGATCACCCCGAGAGACAACACATCCTGATAGATGAGTACGCCGGTGAGGATCAGCAGGCTGTCACCTGGCAGAAAGGCGGTAGGGATGAATCCGTTTTCCAGTACCAGAAACGTCAGAATCACACCACAGATCATGAAGGCCATCTTGGGATCGGAAAGTGTGTTCAGATCGTGATTCATAAAGGCGTGAGCCAGTTGGTAAAACTGCTCCATACTTGCAAACTCCGCAGGTTAGCTGGGTTGATCGGTCAAGGGCATGGCGAGCACCTTGTCGATGCGCAGGCCATCCATGTCAACAATTTCCAGTTGCCACTGTTCCAGTGTCACCAGGTCTCCGGTTTGTGGAACACGACCAAGGAGCAGCATGATAAGCCCTCCGAGGGTGTGATAGTGATGTTTTTCTTCTTCTGGCAGACGAACCAGCTCCAGACAGTCCTTCAACTCGGGCAGCGGAATGAGGCCGTCGAGCAGCCAGCTGCCGTCGGCGCGCCGGAATGCCCAGTTGTCCTCGCCATCCTCCTGCTGGAAATCCCCCGCCAGCGCCTCCAGCAGATCCTGCTGGGTGACCAGTCCCTGCAACTCGCCATATTCGTCAACCACCAGCGCCATCTGTTCGCTGTGGGTGCGGAAGTGGTTGAGCAGCTCGACGCCGTTGAGGGTCTCGGGCAGCAGGCTGCCCTCCTGGGTCAGGGCAGCCAGATCGATGGGCTCCCCCTTGATATAGGCGTGCAGCACCTTGCTGACATTGATGATACCCACCAATTCTGACAGGTTGCCGTCGCAGACCGGAAAATAGCTGTGGCGATACTCCACCAGCCGCTGCAGGTTGGTCTCCAGCGGCAGCGCCAGATCCAGATAGCGGATATCGCTGCGCGGCACCATCAGGGAGGAGAGGCTGCGCTCGTCGAGACGGAAGACGTTGCGCAGCATGGTGTGTTCATGATCCTCGATCACCCCGGCTTCAGAGCCCTCCACCAGCATGGCGTGGATCTCCTCCTCGGTAACGTTGGCGCTGCCGTTCTGGTTGACCCGCAGCAGCCGCAGGCTGGCATTGGTAGAGGCCGACAGCAGCCAGACGAAGGGGCGGGTCAGGGTGGCGAGCCAGTGCATGGGGCGGGCCACCAGACAGGCGATGCGCTCGGCATTGAGCTGGCCGAGGCGCTTGGGCACCAGCTCCCCCACCACGATGGAGAGGTAAGTAACCACCACCACCACGATGATGGTGGCGATCAGGCCACTGCTCTTGGCCGGGAGCCCCCACTCCTGCAACCAGAGGGAGAAGGGTTGGGCTAGCAGGGATTCGCCGTAGATACCGTTGAGCAGACCTATGCTGGTAATGCCGATCTGGACGGCAGAGAGAAAATGGGTCGGGTCTTCGCCCAGTTTGAGGGCAATGGCGGCGGAGCGGTTGCCTTCGGAGGCAAGCTTGCCGAGGCGAGCCTTGCGTGCGGTGACGATGGCGATTTCTGACATGGCGAAGACGCCATTAAGCAAAATCAATCCCAGCAGGATCAATATTTCCATACAGCAACAGCACTCCTTGAGTGGATAAGATCGCTGGCAGTGTAATGAATTTGGCGGCGATGCGCTTGTGAAAGCGGGTGATCCGGCTCGCTAATTTGATGACCGCGCTTTGCGATGGCTGAAAAAGATGGCCGGAAAAGGGAAGGATTGCCTCGCCAAACGACGTAATGGGTGAGGCGGGTGCTTGGCGAAGTGGCATGGCTGGATGGAAAAGGGCGGGAAGTCCCGCCCTTGCTTGTCATGGTTCAGACAACCCTTATCAGAATTGCTGGAACCAGCGCTGGATCTGGGCCGGATCCTTGCTCTGGGTCAGGGAGAGCATCAGCAGCACCCGCGCCTTCTGCGGGTTGAGAGTGCCGGAGGCCACGAAGCCGTACTTGGCATCATCTATCTCGGCATCCAGGGTGGTGGCGCCGGTCGGCACGCGGGCGGAGCGTACGACGCGGATGCCATCCTTGCTCGCCTTGGCCAGGGTGTCGAACAGGGTGTGGTAGAGGTTGCCGTTGCCCACCCCGGCGCTGACGATGCCGTCGAACTTGGCATCCACCATCGCCTTGGCCGGCAAGTCGGTGGCGTTGGCGTAGCTGTAGACGATGCCCACTTGCGGCAGCTTGTCGAGCTTGCTCACGTCAAACGGCGTCTTGCTGGTGTGCAGGCGGGCCGGGCTGCGCTGATAGTCGATCTTGCCGTTGTGGATGTAACCCAGTGGGCCAAAGTTGGGGGAGGCAAAGGTCTGCACCCCGGTGGTGTTGGTCTTGGTGACGTCGCGGGCATCCAGCACTGTGTCGTTCATCGCCACCATGACGCCACGGCCCTTGGAGGCGGGGTCGGAGGCGGTCACCACGGCGTTGTAGAGGTTGAGCGGGCCATCAGCACTCATGGCGGTGGAGGGTCGCATGGCGCCAACCAGTACCACCGGTTTGTCGCTCTTGACGGTCAGATTGAGGAAGTAGGCGGTCTCTTCCATGGTGTCGGTGCCGTGGGTAATGACGATGCCATCCACGTCATCCTTGGCCAGCAGCTCGTTGACCCGCTTGGCCAGCTTGAGCCACACCTCGTCGTTCATGTCCTGGGAGCCGATCTTCACCACCTGCTCTCCCTGCACATCGGCCACGTTTTTCATCTCGGGCACCGCGGCGATCAGGGTTTCGATGGCCACCTTGCCTGCCTCGTAGTTGGACTGGGTGGCAGATTGGCCTGCCCCGGCGATGGTGCCGCCGGTTGCCAGAATATGGACGTTGGGCAGGGCCATTGCCATGGGGGAGAGGGTCAGGCCGACGACGGCGGCGAGCAGGGTCTTGCGGATCGGTAGGGTCATGCTGCAAATCCTTGTGGTTGGAATAATCGCAGCAAGTTTGCCCGTTTAATAACCCGGGTCTGTGATAAAACTCACCAAAAGACAGGTGAGTACAGATTTTTAACCTGTTTTATACCTCTATGGAGATAATTTAACTCGCAGAGAAACCCTTGGCTTCGATCAGGGCGATCAGCTCGGCCTTGCTCAGATCGCTCTCGATAACGGCCTTGCTGCTGGCGAAATCGACGGTTGCGGTGGTGACCGCAGGCTGGGCCAGCAGCGCTTTTTGCAGACTGTCGGCGCAGCCACCACAGGACATGCCGGACACGGTGAGTTCGATGGTCATGGGATATCTCCTCTGTTGATGAGCGCCAGCCTAAAGCTGCCGCCTCCGGCAAGGTCAAGCCGTCAGTACATAAGACCCAGATAGTTCATCAGAGTTGTCCCCAGACTAGTGGTGAGCAGTGAGCCGAGGGTGGTGGTGGCGATGATGTTTGCGGCCAGCACGCTGTCGCCCCCCATGGCGCGGGTCATCACATAGCTGGCGGCGGCAGTCGGAGTGGCGCTGATGAGAAACAGAATACCCAGCTCCAGATGGCTGAAGCCGAGCAGGGCAGCCCCAAGAGTGAACGCAGCCGGAATGAGACAGAGCCGCATGATGCTGGCCCAGCCCGCAATGGCTGCCCCACCGCGCAGGGCGTCGAGGCTGAGAGAGGCACCGGTGCAGAGCAGCGCCAGCGGCAACGTCATGTTGGCGAAGTAGCTGCCGGTGGTGAGCAGCAGTTGCGGCATCTTGATACCGAGCAGGGTAAACGGAAGCGCCGCCACAATAGCGATGATCAGCGGATTCTTGATGATGCCGAGCAGGATGGGGCGAATGCCGGTGGCACCGCCGAGACTGCGGGTGAGGGTGATCACCGCGAGAATGTTGTAGAGCACGGTCACCGCGCCGACATAGAAGGCCGCCGCACCCAACCCCTCGTGGCCGTAAGCGTTCTGCACATAGGCGAGCCCGATAATGGCGCTGTTGCCGCGAAAGCTCCCCTGCACGAAGATGCCGCGCAGCCGCTGCTCCCCGATAAAACGTCCGGCCAGCAGCTCCAGCACCAGATAGCTGATAACGGTGGCGAGCAGGCCATAGCCAATAAACCAGAGGCTCGGCATAGTGGCGAAGTTGGTACCCAGAATACTGAGAAAGAGCAGAGCGGGCAGGGTGACCTGAAACACCAGCCGCGAGGCGGATTCGGTAAAGGGATCCGGCAGCAGCCCCAACCGCTTGAGCAAGATGCCGAGCAGCAGCACCACGCAGATGGGCCCTGTGATGGAGAGGGAGAAGAGCAGACTGGCCAGCAGATCCATGATGGGCATCCTGTGCTGTGCCCACACACCCTGACGGCGGGGCAAAAAGGGCATTCTAACGCCATGGGCTTGTATTCACAGGGGTTAATCACAACAATGTGGGCAATTCCACCGCCTAGCCTCCTGTGAGCCAATTCATGGACAAGAAACTGACCATCCTCGATATCGCCAGACTGAGTGGCGTCGGCAAGTCGACCGTCTCCCGGGTGCTCAATCAGGATCCCAAGGTGAAGCAGGAGACCCGCGAGCGGGTGGAGCAGATCATCGCCGAACATAGCTTCGTGCCGAGCAAATCGGCGCGGGCCATGCGCAGCCAGAGCCAGCAGGTGGTGGGGATCATCGTCTCGCGGCTCGACTCCAGCTCGGAGAATCAGGCGGTGCGCGGCATGCTGGAGACCCTCTATCAGCGCGGCTACGATGCTGTGCTGATGGAGAGCAAGTTCTCCCCCGCCAAGGTACAGGAGCATCTGGCGGTGCTGGAGCGGCGCGGGGTGGATGGCATTATCCTGTTCGCCTTCAATGACTTGGACTATGCCGCCATGGCGCCGCTGAAAGAGAAGCTGGTGCTGGTCGCCCGTGAATATCCCGGTTTCTCCTCGGTCTGTTTTGACGACGCCGGTGCGGTGCGCACCATGCTGGCGCAGCTGGCAAGCCGTGGCGCCCGCGATATCGCCTATCTGGGGGTGGATGCCTCGGATCTCACCACAGGCCAGCGCCGCCTAGACGCCTATCTCGCTTACTGCGCAGAGCAGGGGTTGCGCCCGCGCAGCGCCCTCGGCGATCTCAGCCTGCAGAGCGGCTACCGGCTGGCGGCCGAGCTGCTTACCCCCTCCACCCAGGCGCTGGTCTGCGCCAGCGACACCCTCGCCATTGGTGCGGCAAAATACCTGCAAGAACAAGGGCGTAGTGAGGTGCTGGTGACCGGTCTTGGCAACAACCCCATGCTCAGTTTCCTCTTCCCCAACGCCCTCAGTCTCGATCTTGGTTACAAAGGGGCGGGGGAGCAGGCGGCGCGTCAGCTGCTCGGCCAGATTGAGCAGGATCAGCCTCCGCTGGTGACTATCGCCCCCTGCCGAACCCTGTGAGCCCCATCACTTCCGACTGAACAAAAAGTGTGCTTTTTGTGACGCTGGCCACGAATTGGGAACGTTCCCATTTCGATCTGGCCAGATTGTCGGCATGCTAAATGGGAACGATACCAAAAACGCTCCGGCCGACAGACTGGCTCAAAAGGGCGATACAGACCACTATTCAATGGCGTCACAGAGGGAAGACCCATGTCCAAGATCAACGCACAGCAGCTTGCCACCCTGATCGACAAGATCGGCGGCAAGGAGAACATCGCCACCGTCAGCCACTGCCTGACCCGGTTGCGCTTCGTCCTGAACGATCCGGCCAAGGCCGACAGCAAGGCTATCGAAACCATCCCGGCGGTGAAGGGAAGCTTCACCCAGGGCGGTCAATTCCAGGTGGTGATCGGTAACGAGGTAGAGCAGTGGTACAAGGCGCTGACCGAGCAGCTCGGCGTCAGCGGCGGCAGCAAGGAGACCGCCAAGCAGGCGGCCCGCCAGAACATGAACCCGCTGGAGCGGGGCATTTCCCATCTGGCGGAGATCTTCGTTCCGCTGCTGCCCGCCATCATCACCGGCGGTCTGATCCTGGGCTTTCGCAACGTCATCGGCGACATCAAGATGTTCGACGATGGTACTCACACCCTCACCGAGATCAGCCAGTTCTGGTCTCAGGTGCACGCCTTCCTCTGGCTGCTGGGCGAGGCGATCTTCCACTTCCTGCCGGTCGGTGTCTGCTGGTCTGCAGTGAAGAAGATGGGCGGCTCCGAGATCTTGGGTATTGTGCTGGGGGTGACGCTGGTGTCACCGCAGTTGATGAACGCCTACGGCATTGGTCAGCAGACTCCCGAGGTGTGGGACTTCGGCCTGTTCGTGATCCAGAAGGTGGGCTATCAGGCACAGGTCATTCCGGCGCTGCTGGCGGGTGTCTTCCTCGCCTGGGTTGAGACCAACCTCAAGCGGATCATTCCGGCTTACCTCTATCTGGTGATTGTGCCGTTTGTCTCGCTGCTGCTGGCGGTGATCGTGGCTCACGCCTTTATCGGCCCGTTCGGCCGTTGGATTGGTGATGGCGTCGGCTTCGCTGCCAAGGCGGCCATGACCGGCTCCTTCGCCCCTATCGGTGCCGCCCTGTTCGGATTCCTCTACGCGCCGCTGGTCATCACCGGCATCCACCACACCACCAACGCGGTGGATCTGCAACTGATGCAGAGCATGGGTGGCACCCCGATTTGGCCGCTTATCGCCCTCTCCAACATCGCTCAGGCGTCTGCGGTCGTTGGCATCATTCTGATTAGCCGCAAGGAGAACGAGCGGGAGATTTCGGTGCCTGCCGCCATCTCCGCCTATCTCGGGGTGACCGAACCGGCGATGTACGGTATCAACCTCAAGTACAAGTTCCCCATGCTGTGCGCCATGGTGGGCTCCAGCCTTGCAGCCCTCATCTGCGGTTTCGCCGGGGTGATGGCCAACGGCATCGGGGTAGGCGGCCTGCCGGGCATCCTCTCCATCCAGCCGCAATACTGGGCCGTTTACTCCCTCGCCATGCTGGTCGCCATCGTGGTACCGGTGGTGCTGACTCTGCTGGTCTACAAGCGCCAGCAAGCGGCCGGCAAGCTGGCCGAAGCCAGCGCCTGAATCTGATTGTCCGGGCGACCTTGCGGGTCGCCCTCTCCCTTTTCAATTTGTGACAAGAGAAAGAGCCATGAGCCAAACACCCTGGTGGCAGAGCGCCGTGATTTACCAGATCTATCCCAAGAGCTTTCAGGATTCCGCTGCCCGTGGCACCGGCGATCTCAAGGGGATCATGGCCCGCCTCGATTACCTCAAGACGCTGGGGGTCGATGCCCTCTGGCTGACCCCGGTCTACGTCTCGCCGCAGGTGGACAACGGCTACGACATCGCCGACTACTACGCCATCGACCCCGCCTACGGCACCATGGCTGATTTCGAGGCGCTGCTGACCGCCGCCCACGCGCGCGACATCCGCATCGTGATGGATATCGTGGTCAACCACACCTCCACCGAGCACGCCTGGTTCAAGTCGGCGCTGGGGGATAAAAACAGCCCCTACCGCGACTACTACATCTGGCGCGATCCGGTGGATGGCTGCGTGCCCAACAACTGGCAATCCAAGTTTGGCGGCAGCGCCTGGGAGCTGGACTCTGCCACCGGTCAGTACTACCTGCACCTGTTTGCCCGCGAGCAGGCGGATCTCAACTGGGAAAATCCGGCGGTGCGTGCCGAGGTGAAAAATATCATCCACTTCTGGGCCAAGAAGGGGGTGGATGGGTTCCGCCTCGACGTTATCAACCTTATCTCCAAGGATCAGGCGTTCCCGAACGACGAGATTGGCGATGGCCGCCGCTTCTACACCGACGGGCCGCGCATCCACGAATTTTTGCAGGACGTGAGCCGCGACGTGTTTGCTCCTGTCGGCGCCATGACGGTGGGGGAGATGTCCTCTACTTCACTGGAGCACTGTCAGCGCTATGGCGCCCTCGATGGCTCCGAGCTCTCCATGGTGTTCAACTTCCATCACCTCAAGGTGGATTACCCCAACGGCGACAAGTGGACCAAGGCTCCGTTCGATTTCATCGAACTCAAGCGCATCTTCAACCACTGGCAGAGTGGCATGCACGGCAAGGGGTGGTCGGCGCTGTTCTGGTGCAACCACGATCAGCCGCGCATCGTCTCCCGCTTCGGTGACGAGGGCGAGCATCGGGTTGTGGCCGCCAAGATGCTGGCCAGCACGCTGCACGGTTTGCAGGGCACCCCCTACATCTATCAGGGGGAGGAGATCGGCATGACCAACCCCGGCTATCAGCGCATCGATGACTATCAGGATGTGGAGAGCCGCAACATCTTTGCCATCAAGCAGGCCGAAGGGATGAGCGAGGCCGAGATCCTCGCCATTCTCGGTGCCAAGTCCCGCGACAACTCGCGCACCCCGATGCAGTGGAGCGCTGCGGCCAACGCCGGTTTCACCAACGGGACACCCTGGCTCAAGCCAGCCGCCAACTATTCCGAGATCAATGCCGAGGCGGCGCTGGCCGACCAGCACTCGGTGTTCTGGCACTATCGGGATCTTATCGCCCTGCGCAAGGCGCACCCCATCTTCACCCAGGGGGATTATCAGGAGCTGCTGACCGGGCACCCGCAGATCTGGGCCTATGCCCGCCGCGCCAACGGTCAGACCCTGCTGGTGGTGAGCAACTTCTACGGCGAGCCGGTTGAGTTTGCCTTGCCTGCCGAGCTGCAAAGCGGGCAAGGTCGGCTGCTGCTCGGCAACTACCCGGATAGCCCGGCCCGACTGCAATCGGGTATGCTGCGCCCTTATGAATCCCTGATCTGGCTGATGGAGTAGGTAATGGAGAAGGTGGTGCGCGGTACCGAGTGGCAGAAGATGGTGGCGGGGGAGCCTTATGATGCGGCTGACCCTGAGCTCAAAGCGGCGCGCGAGCGCTGCCGCCGGCTCTATCACACCTTCAACACCAGCTGGCAGGAGAAACCAGCGCGGGATGCTTTGCTGCACGAACTGCTCGGTGGCCGCGGCCAGGAGTGTGCCATCAATCCACCATTCTTCTGCGACTATGGTGCCAACATCTTCGTCGGCGAGAACTTCTACGCCAACGTAGGCTGCACCATCCTCGACGTCTGCGAGGTACACATCGGCGACAACGTGCTGCTGGCGCCCGGGGTGCAGATCTACACCGCCGCTCACCCGGTGGCGGTGGCGCCGCGCATCAGGGGTGTCGAGTTCGGCAAGCAGGTGCGGATCGGTCACAACGTCTGGATTGGCGGCAGCACTGTTATCTGCCCAGGCGTAACCATTGGTGACAACAGCGTCATCGGTGCCGGTTCGGTGGTGACCAAAGATGTGCCAGCCAACGTGGTGGCGGCTGGCAACCCTTGCAAGGTGCTTCGGCCGATGACGGCACAGGAGCTTGAAGGCGTCATCCAGCGGTGAACAGGGGCCATGAATGCTAGTGCTATCTGATTGATAGAAAAGCAACTGTCAGATTGTTTTGCATTCAGTGCTTATGTTCGGGGCCGCTTGGCCGATACTGTTGAATGCAGGAGGAACCCTATGGATATATCAAGTTCTGCAAATGCGTCGTTTGGTTCTGCTCTGATGACGGCCAGTCTGGCCAAGAAACAGCAGACCCAAGAGGGCGAAGCTGCGCTGAAGCTGCTGCAAAACGCAGCGCAATCAGCGCCGGTTGCACCGACATCGGCCAGCGCTTCTTTGGGAAGCAAGATCGATATTCGCGTCTGACCCTAATGAAAAAGCCCCCATCTCGCGATGGGGGCTTTTTTATCTCTGCGATTTGCGGGATCAGACCGGGAAAGGAGCCGGCGCCTCGAAGGTCATCCGTTCCCCGCTGCGGGGGTGGCTGATGGTCAGCATGGCCGCATGCAGGTAGAGATGGGGGGCAGCCGCCAGCGCATCCGGATGGGCGTAGAGGTTGTCACCCAGGATCGGATGCCCCAGCTCCAGCATATGGACGCGCAACTGGTGCGAGCGACCTGTGATGGGAGTCAGCTTGATCAGGCTGTTGCCGCTCTCCACTTTCAGTTTTTCCCACAGGGTCAGGGCGTGACGCCCCTCCTCGTGATCCACCTTCTGCTTCGGGCGGTTGGGCCAGTCGACGCAGAGCGGCAGGTCAACCTGTCCCGACTCTGCTTCCGGCTCACCCCATACCCAGGCGAGGTAGTGCTTCTCGGTCTCCCGCTCGCGAAATTGCCGACTCAGCTCCCGATGAGAGTTGGGATTGAGGGGAATGACAATGATGCCTGTGGTGGACATGTCGAGGCGATGAGCTGCCGCCGCCTTGGGGTGCTGCTGTTTCACCCGATGCAGGACGCTGTCTTCATTCTCGGGGCCGCGCCCGGGGACGCTTAGCAGGCCAGTGGGCTTGTTGACCACCATGATGTCCTTGTCCTTGAACAGGATATCGAGCCAGGGTTCCAGAGGCGGTGAGTATTCAAACATAAATGTCTCGCATCAGAAGGTGGGGGCAAGCCCCCATCAGTTATGGGTAACCACGACAAAGCGGCCTTGGGTATCCAGTTTGAGCTGGGTCTGGCCGCTGTCGGTCGGTACCTTGTCAGTTATGGGTGACCACGATAAAGCGGATGGCATCCAGCTTGAGTTGGGTCTGATCGATCAGGTGGTGCAATTCTGCCTGCAGATTGCGCAGATAATCCAGTTCGCTGTCGCGCACGTTCGGGTTGACTGCCTTGAGCGCTTCCAGACGATCCAGATCCTGCTGCAGGGTCTGCGCCATCTGGGTGCGGGCCTTGTCGACAATCCCGGCTTTCAGCTCTTCGGCAATGGCCTGGCCCTTGCCGATCAGACCGTGGATCACCGGTTGGGATGCAGTCACCAGCTTGCTGCCGAGGTGGCGATTGACCGGAGTCAGCTGGCGGTTGAAGGCATCGAACGCCACTTTCTCACCCAGATTCTGGCCGTTCTTGTCCATCAGCAGACGGATCGGCGTCGGCGGCATGAAGCGGTAGAGCTGGGGATGGGCCGCAGACTCGGCAACGAAGATCAGCTCAAGCAGGATGGAGCCGATGGGCAGTGCCTTGTTCTTGAGCAGTGCGACCGAGGTGGCACCGATCTCGGAGCCCAGGATCAGGTCGATACCGCCGCGCATCATGGGGTGATCCCAGGAGAGCAGCGCCATGTCATCCCGCGACAGGGCAGTGTTGCGATCGAAGGTGATGGTCATGCCATCTTGCGGCAAGCCCGGGAAGCTGGAGACCAGCATGTGATCCCCGGGGGTCAGCACCAGCGCGTTCTCGCCACGGTCATCCTGATTGACGCCGATCTCGTCGAACATCTTGAGGGCGAAGGAGATCATGCCGGTGTCATCATCTTCGGCGGCCAGCTTGTCGACCAGTTGCTGAGCGGCGGCGCCACCGCTGGAGTGGATCTCCAGCAGGCGATCGCGGCCCTGCTCCAGTCGAGCCTTGAGCGGCTCGTGCAGTTCGCGGGTCTTGACCAGCAGGGCGTCGAGGGCTGCCTGATCGCCGGTGTTGGCGGCCAGCAGCTCGAACAGCTCTTCACGTACAGCTTCGAATACCGGGCGAGCGGTCGGGCAGGTCTGCTCGAACGCATCGAGGCCATCGTGATACCAGAGCTGCAGGGCGCGCTGGGAGGTACCCTCCAGATAGGGAACATGGATTTCGACGGTATTCTGCTGACCGATGCGATCCAGTCGGCCGATACGCTGTTCCAGCAGATCCGGGTTGAGAGGCAGATCGAACAGCACCAGATGGCTGGCAAACTGGAAGTTGCGACCCTCTGAGCCGATCTCGGAGCAGAGCAGCACCTGGGCGCCACCCTCTTGCTGGGCGAAATAGGCGGAGGCCTTGTCCCGCTCAAGGATCGACATCCCTTCGTGGAACACGGCACCACGGATCCCTTCACGGGTGCGCAGCGCCTCTTCCAGCGCGATGGCGGTCGCTGCTTCGGAGCAGATCACCAGCACCTTCTGCTGACGGGCAGAGAGCAGCAGCTCCAGCAACCATTCAACGCGTGGGTCGAACTGGGTCCAGGTGGCGTTGTCGCCTTCGAACTGCTGGAAGATCTTCTCGGGATAGAGGTAGCGCAGGGCGCGGGTCTGCAGATCGCCACCGTTGCCACCCATCATGCCCATCACCTTGATGGCAGTCTTGTACTGCTCCGGCAGCGGCATGGGGTAGACGTTGAGGTGACGCTCGGGGAAGCCCTGAATATTGGCGCGGCTGTTGCGGAACAGCACCCGGCCGGTGCCATGCTGGTCCAGCAGCTTGGCGACCGCCTGCTGGCGGGCGGCGGCATCGCTCAAGTCTAGCCCTTCCAGCTGGCTGGCGAGGATCTGTCTGGCTTCATCGCTCAGGGTCTCGCCATCCAGCAGCTCCTGCGCTGCGCTGGCGACCTGACCATAGGCCTGCTCCTCGGCGAGGAAAGCCTCATAGTCGTAGAAACGCTCCGGGTCGAGCAGGCGCAGACGGGCAAAGTGGCTCTGGTGGCCCAGCTGATCCGGGGTTGCGGTCAGCAGCAGTACGCCCGGCACCTGTTCGGCCAGGGCTTCCACCATCTCATAGGCACGGCTCGGCGCCTCTTCACTCCACTCCAGATGGTGGGCTTCGTCGACAACCAGCAGATCCCACTCGGCTTCCAGCACCTGCTCGAAGCGACGACGCTTCTTGCGCAGGAAGTCGAGGCTGCAGATCACCAGCTGTTCGGTCTCGAAGGGGTTCTCCGCATCAGCAAACGCCTCGATGCAGCGCTCCTCGTCAAACAGGGAGAAGTGCAGGTTGAAGCGGCGCAGCATTTCGACCAGCCATTGGTGCTGCAAAGTTTCGGGCAGCAGAATGAGTACGCGATGGGCACGGCCGGAGAGCAGTTGCTGATGAATGACCATGCCCGCTTCGATGGTTTTGCCCAGACCTACCTCATCGGCCAGCAGTACGCGCGGAGCGTAGCGGTGACCCACTTCATGGGCGATATAGAGCTGGTGTGGGATCAGGCTGACCCGGCCACCGGCGAGACCACGAGTCGGGTTGCGACGACGTTGGTGCTGGTTCACCAGCGCCTCGTAGCGCAGGGTGAAGCGGGACATCCGATCGATCTGACCGGCGAACAGGCGATCCTGCGGCTTGTTGAACTTGATAAAGTTGTTGAGAAACACTTCTTTGAGGGCAACGGGCTCATCATTGTCGGTGCGCACACCTACATATATAAGCAGGCCGTCTTTCTCCTGCACTTCTTCGACCGTCATGGTCCAGTCTTCGTGACTGGTGATCTGATCGCCCACATTGAAGCTGACCCGGGTGACCGGCGCCTCTTCTTTGGCATACATGCGGTTTTCACCGGTAGCCGGAAACAACAGGGTAACCATGCGTCCTTCAACAGCAACGACAGTCCCCAACCCCAGATCCGTCTCTGTATCACTAATCCAACGCTGGCCAAGTGCAAAAGGCATTAAACTCTCCAAAGCCCAAGAGTGTGTGAATCGCAAAGGGGCGCTATGTTACCCGAAGGCGTGACCTCGATCACCATGCATATAGATGTAGAGAGACCAAATCGCCACAACCTTGATCTGCTCCCGCCGCTACGCCATCTAGAGGATAGCGATCTCGCCAAACGGGTGTGTTATTGCAGGATAAATGCGCTTTTTGGGTGATTAGTGAACGGTTGAACCAAAAATGCGAATTTAATTCGAAAAGGCCCTTGCAAGCGTGATCCAGATCCCTATAATGCGCCTCCATCGACAGGGCAAGCGGCAACGCAGAAAGCCAAGTCGGTAACCTCGAAAAGCCTTTGAAAATAAGGCTTGACTCGAGAAGGCGGTTGAGTAGAATTCCATTCCCGCAGCAACACACTGTTGCGTCGCTCTTTAACAATTTGAATCAAGCAATCTGTGTGGGCACTCACAGCATCGAGCATCAAAAACAATTTTTGATTTTC
>NZ_JAAKXB010000027.1:0-14579 GCF_029479985.1 Aeromonas sp. A600620
TTTATAGCTCAGTTGGTTAGAGCACTACCTTGACATGGTAGGGGTCGTTGGTTCGAATCCAATTAAACCCACCACTTCTGCATAAAGAAATAAAAGTCGCATTGCGCACCCTGCGTCCTTAGCTCAGCTGGTTAGAGCATCACCTTGACATGGTGGGGGTCGGTGGTTCGAATCCACTAGGACGCACCAGATTAAAAAAGCCCGCTAATCGAGCGGGCTTTTTGCATTCTGCCATGCCGCCACTCCCCTGCCCCGCCACTCCGTTCAGCACAATTCGGCAATGGCGCAGAACCTTGTTCCCATAAAAAACCCGTGTCGTCTGATAAACGACACGGGCCGGATAGATGTCGCCAGCGCCTCAGCTCTGCACGGCAATCTCGTACTTCTTTATCTTGCGATAGAGGGTAGCAATCCCAATCCCCAGCGCCTGTGCGGCCAGTTTCTTGTTGCCGAGCCGCTGCAGGGTCTCTTCTATCATCTGTTTCTCCATGCTCTCAAGGCCGCTCTCACCCGGAACGGGTTCAGGCAGTTTCTCCGGCGTGGCAGCGAGCGGAACAGTGGCAGGTACATTGAACGCCGCATCCAGATTGGTCACCGGGATCGACTGGGCCGCCACGCGATGGGGCTCCTGATTGCGGATAATGTTGGGGGGCAGCAGGCTGGCGTCAATCACCTCGCCCGCCTGGCTGACGTTGACCAGATATTCGATGAGGTTGCTGAGCTCACGGACGTTGCCCGGCCAGCGATACCCCTTGAGCAGCGCCATCACCTCGGGTGCCAGACCAGGATAGACGATGCCAATGCGGCTGGTGTGCAGGTTGAGGAAGTAGTGGGTCAGCAGCTCCACGTCCCCTTCCCGCTCCCGCAGTGGCGGCAGGTTGAGGGGGATGACGTTGATGCGGTAGTAGAGATCTTCACGAAACTTCCCCTCGGCGATGTATTGATCGAGATGCTGGTGGGTGGCGGCGATGATACGAATATCCACCGGCACCGGCCGGCTGGCCCCGATGGGAGTCACCTCCCGCAGCTCCAGCACCCGCAGCAGCTTGGCCTGCATGGTCAGCGGCATGTCGCCAATCTCGTCGAGGAACAGGGTGCCCTGATGGGCCGCCTGGATCAGGCCCTGTTTGCCACCGCTGGAAGCGCCGGTAAAGGAGCCCTTCACATAGCCAAACAGCTCGCTCTCCAGCAGTTGTTCGGGAATGGCGGCGCAGTTGATGGCGATGAACGGCTTGTCCTGACGCGGACTCAGGCGATGGACAGCGCGGGCCACCACCTCTTTACCGGTGCCGCTCTCGCCACAAATCAGCACGCTGGAGGGGCTCTGGGCGATGCGGTGCAGCAGTCGCTTGAGGGTGCGCATCGGCTTGCTCTCGCCGATCAGCTGATCGATCCGCACATCCGGATCCGGCTCCTGAACCTGACCGGAGTGGGACTGGTGAAACGCCATCAGAAAGAGCTGCTGGCCCTGCACATGATGTAGCTGGCCGATGATCAGCTCCTGACGACCTTCAAAGGTGATGATGTGCTGAAGATGACCACTGAGCCCCTGTTGGGAGAAGGTGAGCGGGCGGATCCCCACTTCGCGCCCCTGCAGCTGTTCCTGCTGGCAACCCAGATGATGGAGTGCCACCTCGTTGGCGTAGAGCAGTTGACTCTTCTCATCGAGCAGCAGGCAACCCTGATCCATGTTGGTCATCAGATTGAGGAACACCTTGTTGACCCCGTCCGACAGCCCGCGTGAATCGAGCAACTTGGCTACAAAGATGGTGGAGATGTGGCGCACATAGTCACATACATCCTGCAGATTGTTGTTGAGGCGCGCCTGCTGCTCGTCGCTGAAGGCCACCAGACTGATCACGCCGATGCAGCGCTCGTCCACCATGATGGGCACCCCGAGGAAGGCGCGCTCACGGCAGCTCTCCTTGCAGGTACAGCCGTCACACACGGGATCATCGCTGGTGTGGGTAACGATCTTCTCCCGCTGGTTATCAATCACATAGCGCAGCAGGCGGGAATCCCCCTCCAGCTGACGTCCGAAGAACTTGCCATAAGGCCCGGTGCCAGCCACCCGAACCATATCGGCATCCACAATCTCGACCTCAAGCTGCAGCACACTCGCCAGCATCTTGGCAAAGCGCAAGATGGTCGGCTGGATCTGCATCAACAGACACTGGTTGCTCACGGATCTCATCCATCATTCCTTTTTGTTCTTGTTATCCTCCCCCTAAAGGGAGTCATGCTGGCCAGATACTAAGGGATATCAGGGGGAACTACTTCGGGGGGGATCACGAAAAGGGAAAATGATCCGTATCCTCCGTGACTTCAGAGGCACAGATAAAATTCAATAAAAACATAAAGATGAAAACACATGCAGCAAGATAAACCACTCGGTTCAGCCAAGCCTGCTGATCTGCGGAATCCATCGACAAATCATGCTGAAGGTGGGGAAAACAGCCACTGAAATGGCATTTGGCTCACGCGCCACGTACCTGTTTCAAGACTTGACACTCATGGTCGAAATCCGCTTTATCTTGCGGCTGAATGTAACTTTGCCAGCGGGCAAACAGCTCGGCCGTCGGATATCGATGCAGACGAATACCGGTGCGATAGAGTTTGGGAAAGAGCGGGTCTGGCTGGGATCTCACGACCAGACCGCGCAGCTTCTCGCCAGAGGGAATGGCAATCACCAACTCATCCCCCTCTTTCAGCCGTATGGCCCCCAGAATACCGATGCCGCCGATGGCTATGTCGCGCACTACCACATAGGGTACCGGATTGAGCAACTCCAGAAACCAGTTGCGACGGCTGCATTCTGCCTTGTAACCACCACCACTGAGGATAAAACGGCGGTGTCTGCGCCAGTCATAACCGGTAGGCAATGCCGGGTCATAGCGCGATTTTGCCTGCCCCACAGGATCAGATTGCTCACTTGTGCTCATCCGGTTTCCCTCACTGGCATTGGTTGAACAGTGTCAGTCAGCTCTTTTTCATACTATAGCTGTCGCCGTTATCCCTGGGGCTCAGGGCCGGATAAGGGGACGACAGATGTATCACGGAGGCAATGATGGACAGAGATGGCATGGAAAAGCTTGCTGATCCTGATAGGCTAACTTTCCCCTGCAAGGATGAGATGCGAACTACTGTGACTCGGTTCGATCAAGCAATTGGCCAGTGAGTCGCACCGTCGCACCAATGCAATCTGGCTTAGCCGGGCAGATGAAGTGCCAGCCAGACCGCCAGCGGGATCACCAGCACAGAGAGGGCATTGCCGCCGAGCACGATACTGGCCACCTTGTCCGGCTGGCAGTGATACTGCTCGCAGAGCATGTAATTCAACACCGCAGGGGGCAAGGAAACCGACAACATCAACAGCGGGATCCACTCCGTCTTGAGCGGCAACAGCCAGATCGCCAGCAGCAGCGACAATCCCCCCGCCAACAGATAGAGCAGGTTGCACTTGAGCGCGAGGCCAAGGTGATCAAGCTCTCCCTCCATCAGGCGAATGCCCAGCGCAAAGAGCATCAGGGGCACCGAGATCTGGCCGAGCAGCGAGGCCGTGGTCACCACATATTCCGGCAGCGCAATGTGCAGGTTGGCCACCAGCAAACCGGCCAGCGCGGCCCACAACACAGGGCTGCGCAGCCACAGCCAGCGGGAGGTATTGGCCGAGAGGATAAACATGCCGACCGAAAAGTGCAGCAGATTGGAGAGCACAAAGAGGATCACGATGGCCCCCAATTGCTGCTCGCCAAACGCCAGCACCATCAAGGGGATACCAAGATTGCCGGTATTTCGGAACATGGCGGGCAAGATCAGCGCTGCCCGCTCAATTCCTTTGAGTTTGAGCAGTGCGAGCAGCAGACCGGGTAACAGAATAACCAGCGCCCCCGCCGCAATCAGCGGCATATGCTCCGCCAGTGCCAGCGGATACTTGACCAGCGCGGAGAAGACCAGCGCCGGGGTAAACAGCTCGATATTGGCCCGATTGACGTAACCGAGCGCAGCCCCCGGTCGCAATCGCCCGTAGAGGGCGCCGAGCCCGACCACACCGAACACCGGAATGACGATATTGAGCAAGGCGCTGAACATGGGCGGCGTCCGTTACAGTTCGCGGGCCGGTTTGCCCATCAGCACCACCGGATCCAGCGTCACTTCCAGTGCACCGTTACTGACCCAGAGTTGACCATCGGAGATAGTGCAGGTGAGCTGCATGGTACGCTCGACCATGGCGGTCAGCGGCAGAGTCTGGCTGTCGGAGAGTTCGATGATGCTGAGGTTGTCATGCTGGCTCAGCTTGCCCTGGTTCTGCTTCCACCATACGCTGGTGCCACGACCGCCGTAGAGGTAGAGCACCACCTGACGGGCGCGGTTACAGGCCTTTTTCAGCCGTTTTTCATCGGGTTGGCCCAGCTCGATCCAGAGCTCTATTTCGTCCGAGTAGTTCTTGCACCAGAGCTCGGGTTCGTCATCGGCGCTCAATCCCTTGGTGAATTCCAGTCGCTCGGCGGCGTGCCAAGCAAAAGCCGCCAGCCGAATCATCATCCGCTCATCGGTTTCGGAGGGGTGGCGCGCCAGCGTGAGGGAGAAGTCCTGATACAGATTGCGATCCATATCAGACAAACTGATCTGGGCCTTGAATACGGTTGCCTTGAGAGCCATAGAAAACCTTGAACACCTGGATTAGAGAAGGGTGAGTGGGAAATACGGGCGCCAGTGTAATCAAAATCGGCGGCAGGTTCGACCATCCTGACCAAAGATTTCCCCTTCCCTGCCGGGATAAGTGCTTTAAAAAACACAAAAAACAAATGCCAGTCCGAAGACTGGCATTTGGCGGCATGAGAAGCGACTCACTTCTCGGCGGACTGTACCCCGAACGCGTTCAGCAGCATGCAACAGGTCACTGCCACCGCCACGAATCCGCTCAGAAAGATAAAGGGCATGGCCCCGTATCCCAGTACTGTCCAGATGGTGTGTTCAAGAAGACTCATTGTTGTGTCCTTCATCCGGTGAAAGGTGTGTTCCTTCTGGCGGATATTGGCTCCGCTCTTGATGCCTCCATTTGACCTCAATCAGCGGTTGGGTCCTATGCCACCAAAGTGATAAATGCAGGGTTCATTTGCGCTGGATCAAGATTTTTGGCCAAATATCCATGCAGTTCAAGCAATTACCACCGCCAATCAAGGATAGACACAAACACGGCAGAATAAAAAAACGCGCCGGATGGCGCGTTTCTTGGAAAGCACAGACAAGGGATCAGTTGTCGCACAGATCGCTTGGCATGTCCTGACGCAGGCGGGTCCACAGCTTGCCGGACTCGATACCGTACTGACGCACCGTCATGAACACGGCTTCGTGGTTCTTGGTCTCGGCCAGATTGAGCAGAGTCTTGTAGTAGGCATCTGCGGTCTCGCGAGCCTGCTTGTCGGAGAAGTAGTAGCTGCCGACCCGGCTGTACAACCCTTTGAAACCGTTCAGGATCAGGGCGTAGATCGGATTGCCGGAAGCAAACGCCAGCTGGTGGTGCAGGCGATAATCGAACTCGGCATAAGCCTGTGCGTTGTTCTCGACCCCATCGGCGCCACGCAGGATCTCGGCGGCCTGTTCCGGATTGTGACGGATCGCCCCGCGAATAAAGATGGTGCAGATGTGAGTACGGGCTGAGAGCAGCTGAGCTATCAGATCAGGTACCTTGTCCTGATCCAGACGGGCCAACGTCTCCAGAATATTGAGGCCGGACGTTTCCCAGAAATTGTTCACCTTGGTCGGCTTGCCATGCTGTATGGTCAACCAGCCATCACGGGCCAGTCGCTGCAGCACTTCGCGCAAGGTAGTCCGGGTCACCCCGATCAACTCGGATAATTCACGCTCGGCGGGCAGAATAGATCCGGGAGGAAAGCGATTGTTCCAGATGGACTCGATGATGTATTCCTCGGCAAACCCAGCTGGGCTCTGCGCTTTTATAACCATGAATTGACTCTGTTGTAATGCGTAAAAAGGCTGACGAATGATATCAAAGCGATGATGGCTGGCAAGCATAAGGTCAGTCCTCTGCTCACATATGGCAAATATAGTGTTGGGAATATGTATCTAATCGCCGCAGGGGAGCCAGCCAACCCCGACAAGGTGGTTATAAAACAGACACATGGGCAGAGATCCATCGGCTATCATTTATAATCGTCACGCTTTTTGATTAAAATCACGAGGAATCAGACAGATAAAGGCCAACATCCGGAGGCACAGGTCGAATCATCCTTGACTGCATAGAAGCAGATCCTAACAACAAAGTTGAGACCCAATATCATGCCAATAAGCCTAGGGCAGGCATTCGCCAAGAACTTCTTGGGCAATGCACCACAGTGGTATAAAAGCGCCATCTTGCTATTTCTGGCGATCAATCCGGTCGCTTTCTACCTTGATCCTTTCATTGCGGGCTGGTTACTGGTCGTTGAGTTTATCTTCACCCTGGCCATGGCCCTCAAGTGCTACCCCCTGCAACCGGGTGGCCTGCTCGCGATCGAAGCCGTGTTGATCGGCATGACCTCCGCCGATCAGGTCAAGCACGAGCTGGTCGCCAATATCGAAGTGCTGCTGCTGCTGGTGTTCATGGTGGCAGGCATCTATTTCATGAAGCAGTTGCTGCTTTATGTCTTCACCAAGCTGCTGATCGGCGTTCGCTCCAAGATCCTGCTCTCCCTCTCCTTCTGTCTGGTCTCCGCCTTCCTGTCAGCTTTTCTCGATGCACTGACGGTCATTGCCGTGGTGATCAGCGTTGCCACCGGTTTCTATGCCATCTATCACAAGGTCTCTTCCGGCAAGGAGTTTGGTCACAGCCATGACCATACCGATGATAAGGAAGTCGCCGAGCTCAATCGCCAGGATCTCGACGATTTTCGTGCCTTCCTGCGCAGCCTGATGATGCATGCCGCTATCGGGACCGCGTTGGGCGGTGTCTGCACCCTGGTGGGCGAGCCGCAAAACCTCATCATCGGCGAGCAAGCCAGCTGGAACTTCGCCGAATTTGCCATTCGCATGTCCCCCGTGACCGTCCCCGTCTTTATCTGCGGTCTGCTGACCTGCGTGTTGGTGGAGCAGTTTCGCTGGTTTGGCTATGGCGCCCGCTTGCCGGACACAGTGCGCGCCATCATGGAGGAGTACAACCGCTACGAAGAGGCAAAACGCAGCCCGCAAGACAAGGCCAAGCTGATCGTTCAGGCATTGATTGCGGTCTGGCTGATCGTCGGTCTGGCCATGCACCTGGCAGCCGTTGGTCTGATTGGCCTCTCGGTCATCGTGCTGGCCACCTCCCTGACCGGGATCACCGAGGAGCACTCGCTGGGTAAAGCCTTCCAGGAGGCACTCCCCTTCACCGCCCTGCTGGCGGTCTTCTTCAGCGTGGTCGCCGTCATCATCGATCAGCAGCTGTTCAAGCCGGTGATCCAGCTGGTACTGGCTGCCAAGCCGGAGAACCAGCTGGCTCTCTTCTATCTGGCCAATGGGGTGCTCTCCATGGTCAGTGACAACGTCTTTGTCGGAACCGTCTACATCAACGAAGTCAAGACTGCCCTGCTCAATGGCGCCATTGACCGCGCCCAGTTCGATCTGCTGGCGGTAGCCATCAACACAGGTACCAACCTGCCATCGGTCGCCACCCCCAATGGTCAGGCCGCCTTCCTGTTTATGCTCACCTCGGCATTGGCGCCGCTGCTGCGCCTCTCCTATGGCCGCATGGTCTGGATGGCGCTGCCCTACACATTGGTGCTGGGGCTGATCGGCTTTTTCTCTGTCGAATTGCTGCTTGGTCCTGCCACTGAGTGGTTCTATCAGCACGGATGGCTGGTGATGGAGAGTGCGTTGCCAGCGGTACAGCCGGCACTGCATTAATCCGTTGCGACGGTTTCCGAGGGCCCTTTCAGGGCCCTTTTCTTTTCGGTTCCGCTCTGCTCTAATTCAGCCACTGTTTTTTCTGAGAGATCAATGAGATGATCGAGTTTCTCCGCCGTATCGCCGCCCATCGGCTGGCCTGGGGTCTGTTGGCAGCATCAGCCCTGTTCCTCGAGTTGTGCGCCCTCTTCTTCCAGCATGTGCTGGGCCTCTCCCCGTGCGTGATGTGTGTTTACGAACGGTTGGCGACCCTGGGTGTGCTGGCCGCTGGACTGCTCGGCATGGTGGCGCCGGATAAGTGGTATGTTCGCTGGAGTGCCATGTTGCTGTGGGGCTACAGTGCCTTCCGCGGCTTCCAGCTGGCCCTCAAGCATGTGGACTATCAGGTCAACCCCTCCCCGTTCAACGTCTGCAGCCCGTTTGCCGACTTCCCGAGCTGGGCTCCGCTCGATCAGTGGCTCCCCTGGCTCTTTATGCCGGAAGGGGATTGTGCCCAGATCACCTGGCAGTTCTTCGGTTACTCCATGCCCCAGTGGCTGGTCGTCATCTTCGCCGCTTACCTGTTGGTCTTCACCGTAGTGGCCATCGGCAATCTGGTGAAAGGGCGTTGCTGCAACTGATCATCATGGCCGTGTGGAGATAAAAGGGGGGAGCCATGATGGCTCCCCCCTTTCTCGTTCTGGCTGACCGTATTTCTGGTTACGCCCTGGCAGTGCTCATCTTGGCCTTGACCGCGCCAATTACCATGGGCAACAGGGAAATACCGATGATGCCGAAGATCAGCAGGGTAAAGTTGTGACGCACCACCGGCAGGTTGCCAAAGAAGTGGCCCGCATAGACGAACGACAGCACCCACAGCAGGCCGCCAACCAGGTTGAACGCCAGGAAGCGCGGATAGGTCATGGCCCCCATCCCTGCCACGAACGGCGCAAAGGTACGCACGATAGGCAGGAAACGGGTGATGATGATGGTCTTGCCACCATGTTTGGCATAGAAAGCGTGGGTCTTCTCCAGATAGTCGCGGCGGAAGATTTTTGAATCCGGGTTGCGGAACAGCTGCTCGCCAAAGAAGTGACCAATGGTGTAGTTGACCACATTGCCCAGCACGGCAGCAATGATCAGCACGACCGCCAGGGTATGGACGTCCAGCACGCTGCCCACGGTAAGCGCACCGGCGGCAAACAGCAGGGAGTCACCCGGCAGGAACGGCGTCACTACCAACCCGGTTTCACAGAAGATGATCAGAAACAGGATGGCGTAAACCCAGACGCCATAGTTCTCGAACAGCTCTTTCAAATGCACATCAACGTGCAGGATAAAGTCGATTGCAAAGAGGATCAGATTCATTTTTCCATACCCATAAAGTGAACGGCGTGGAGTCTACGCCAATGCCATCCGGGCGACAATCACCGGGCCAGCCTCTTTTTCATCCTGCTGTGCCCACCTTCAAATGAAACCGTTTTTCCGCTTCCTTCGAGGGTGGGAGCATAAAGAGAGAAGCCGAGTATGGTGTTGAAAAGGTGAACTAGGAGGCCTGTTCCAGATCGCTGCGCACTGCAGGGGGCAGGCAACGCTCCCAGCCCCATAGCAACACCAGCAGCAGGGTCACATCATCGAACCAACCCAGCAAGGGCACCACGTCGGGGATAAGATCCACCGGACTGATGCCATAGAGCAGGATAAGGATCACCAGTCCCCTCGCCCACCAGGGGGTACCGGGATGGCGAAAGCCCTGATAGAGACGACGAAGTCGTTGCCAAATCAGCCAGCGTTTACGGCTCATGATTCGATCAACTCGCTGCGCAGCCGCTGGATCTGATCCCGCAGTGCCGCCGCCTGTTCGAACTCCAGATCCCGGGCATGTTGGAACATCTGCTCCTCCATCCGCTTGATCTCTTTGGCAATCTCGCTGGCAGAGCGGACATGGTATTCCCCTTGCGGCTCGGCTGCCTTGCGCATCCCCTTGCCAGGTTGGCCTGCCGTGCGGCTGCCTCCCATGTCCATCACATCGCCAATGGATTTGTTGAGCCCTTTGGGGGTGATCCCATGCTTGAGGTTATGGGCATGCTGCAAGGCGCGGCGCCGCTCGGTCTCCTCAATGGCTACCTTCATCGAGTTGGTGATGGTATCGCCGTAGAGAATGACCTTGCCGTTGAGGTTACGCGCCGCCCGGCCGATGGTCTGGATCAGCGAGCGGGTCGAGCGCAGGAAGCCCTCTTTATCCGCATCCAGAATCGCCACCAGCGACACCTCCGGCATGTCGAGACCTTCCCGCAGCAGGTTGATGCCCACCAGCACATCGAACTTGCCAAGGCGCAGATCGCGGATGATCTCCACCCGTTCGACCGTGTCGATATCAGAGTGGAGATAGCGCACCTTGACGTCGTGCTCCGCCAGATACTCGGTCAAGTCTTCCGCCATCCGCTTGGTCAGGGTCGTGACCAGCACCCGTTCCTCGACGGCGACCCGCTTGCGGATCTCGGAGAGGAGATCGTCCACCTGAGTAGTCACCGGACGGACCTCGATCTCCGGATCGAGCAGGCCGGTTGGGCGCACCACCTGCTGCACCACATCGCCGCCGGATTTCTCCAGCTCGTAGGGGCCGGGAGTCGCCGAGACAAACACCGTCTGCGGCATCAGCGCTTCAAATTCGTCGAACTTGAGTGGCCGGTTGTCCAGCGCCGAGGGGAGCCGGAAGCCGTACTCCACCAGGGTCTCCTTGCGGGAGCGGTCCCCTTTGAACATGGCGCCAATCTGCGGCACCGTGACGTGGGACTCATCGATGATGAGCAGGCCATCCCCTGGCAGGTAGTCAAACAGGGTGGGCGGCGGCTCCCCCGGCGCACGGCCGGAGAGGTAGCGGCTGTAGTTCTCTATGCCAGAGCAGTAACCCAGCTCCTGCATCATCTCCATGTCGAACTGGGTGCGCTGGCTGATGCGCTGCTCCTCCACCAACTTGTTGAGAGACAACAGTTGCTCGCGGCGACTGCGCAGCTCCTCCTTGATATGCTCTATGGCCCCCAGAATGGTCTCGCGCGGGGTGGCGTAGTGGGTCTTGGGGTAGATGGTGTAGCGCACTACCGTCTGCTCGATAGCGCCGGTCAGGGGATCGAACTGGGAGAGGCGCTCCACCTCTTCATCAAACAGCTCTATCCGCAGCGCCAGCTTGTCAGATTCGGCAGGGTAAATATCGATGACTTCACCGCGCACCCGGAAGGTGCCGCGCTGGAACGCCATGTCGTTACGGGTGTACTGCAGCTCGGCGAGACGGCGCAGGATATCCCGCTGGTTGATCACATCCCCCACTTTGAGATGCAGCATCATGCTCAGATAAGCCTGGGGATCCCCCAGACCATAGATGGCCGACACCGAAGCAACGATCACCACGTCGCGCCGCTCCAGCAGAGCCTTGGTGGCGGACAATCGCATCTGCTCGATGTGATCGTTGATGGAGGCATCCTTCTCTATAAAGGTGTCGGTGGTCGGCACATAGGCTTCGGGCTGGTAATAGTCGTAGTAGGAGACGAAATACTCCACCGCGTTGTCGGGGAAGAACTCCTTCATTTCACCATAGAGCTGGGCGGCCAGGGTCTTGTTGGGAGCCAGGATCATGGTCGGGCGGTTCAAGGTGGCGATGACGTTGGCCATGGTGAAGGTCTTGCCCGAACCAGTCACCCCTAGCAGGGTCTGATGAGCCAGCCCCGACTCGATGCCATCCAGCAGTTGGGCAATCGCCGCGGGCTGATCCCCGGCGGGTTGAAACTGGCTGGCTAACTTGAACAATTTGCTCATGAACACTCCCGACACAAAACAGCAGAGGAGCAGTGTAACCGAGGGTTTGGCAGCGGTACACCCGTGCCATCATCCCGCGAATGGCTTGACCACCCAGGACACCTTCTGTATGATGCTCCTCCTTGCCTGATGTTCCCCCGTAGTTCAGTCGGTAGAACGGCGGACTGTTAATCCGTATGTCACTGGTTCAAGTCCAGTCGGGGGAGCCAAATTCCTCACCATCTCGGTGCAAGTTATCCACTTTAGTGCCCTCTCCAGCCAATTTTAATGCACAAGATCCTTCTTGCTGCTGACGCTCCCTTTTGTTACCCGTCCCGGCTCGACAGAGTTTTCTCCTGTCGCATCTAACTATTTGATTTTTATACAAACATTTTTCTTCCGGTATTTTTTGAACAGCCCTTGCATCCCAGTACTGGCGCGGCTTTCAGGGCGATGAACAAGTTTCATAAACAGGGTTATCCACAGATTCTGTGGGTAAGTGCAGCAAGCCCTGTCAGGACGCGGGATTGCCTGTTATCCCCTGCAACAGGAGACCATTTTACAGGCTAACCTGATTTTATTCTGTTTTGTCCCACCCTCTGTAACTGTTGATTAACAGGCTCTATTGGCACTTTCCGGAGATATCTTTTTGCCAGCCCTTTCCCCATATGGGAATGACGCTAGTATCTCGTCATTTGACTCTTTTACGACCAAGAGAGCCCCAGGTTGAATCTGCTGAAACCGATCTGTGGCGAAGCGCTAGACAGCAGAATCTAAAATCTCACCCATGACAGTGCAAGCCCGGCTGCAACCAGCATGTTTCACTAATTGACAACGGGAAGGAGAGCAAAAATCACCTGCTTTTTTCCGATGCTCCCCTTATCCCGCCGCCTGCTCATTAAATAGCGTCCGATAACTTCCGATTAATCCCCCCTTATGCTTCTTTATTAGTGATAGATACGGCACAATATCGGCCCCACTTTTTTCCTCGGTTTTTCCGGGCATGACTATAGATTTTGTGACACTGCTGCATCAAAGCGACTCCCTGCTGCTCTTCGTGGTATTGGCCTTCGGCCTGCTGCTTGGCAAAGTGCGGATTGGCAACTTCCAGATTGGCAACACCATAGGTGTGCTGTTTACCGCCCTGCTGTTTGGCCAGATGGGTTTCGAGTTTACTGCCACCACAGAAAACGTCGGCTTTATGCTGTTCATCTTCTGTGTGGGGATTGAGGCTGGCCCCCACTTCTTCAGCGTCTTCCTGCGCGATGGCATCCACTACATCACCCTGACTCTGGTGATCTTGCTGACAGCTCTGCTGCTGACAGTGGGGCTGGCCAAGTTCTTCAATCTGGGGCCGGGCATGGCGGCGGGGATCCTGGCGGGTTCCCTCACATCGACCCCGGCGCTGGTGGGTGCACAGGATGCCCTGCGCAGTGGTCTGCTCAACCTGCCCCATCAAACCGATATGCAGGCGGTACTCGACAACATGGGCATCGGCTACGCCCTGACCTATCTGGTGGGTCTGGTGGGTCTGATGCTGGTGGTGCGCTATCTCCCGTCACTGGCACGACTCGATCTCAATACCGAAGCGCAAAAGATCGCCCGTGAGCGGGGTCTCTCCGACAGCGACAGTCGCAAGACCTATCTACCCATCATCCGCGCCTATCGGGTTGGCCCCGAACTGGCAGCCTGGATCGGTGGCCGTACCCTGCGGGAGACCGGCATCTACCCCCATACCGGCTGCTATGTTGAGCGGATCCGCCGCAACGGTATTCTCGCCAGTCCCGATGGGGATGCCGTCATTCAGGAAGGGGACGAGATCGCCCTGGTGGGCTATCCCGAGAGCCACGAGAAACTGGACGTCAACTACCGCAACGGTAAAGAGGTATTTGATCGCAACCTGCTCGACCTGCAGATCGTCACCGAAGAGATAGTGGTGAAAAACGACGCCGTGGTCGGCCGCCATCTGGTGGAGCTCAACCTCACCGAGAAAGGGTGCTTCCTCAACCGGGTGGTACGCTCCCAAATCGAGATGCCGTTCGATCGCAACATCATGTTGCAAAAAGGCGATGTGCTGCAGATCAGCGGCGAGAAACAGCGGGTCAAACTGCTGGCCAACAAGATCGGCTTTATCAGTATCCACAGCCAGACCACAGATCTAGTGGCTTTCACCACCTTCTTCGTGCTCGGCTTGCTGATCGGCTCCGTCTCGCTTGTGTTCGGCCAGATTGAATTTGGCCTCGGCAACGCCGTCGGTCTGCTGTTGGCTGGTATTCTGATGGGGTATCTGCGGGCCAACCACCCCACCGTGGGTTACGTACCGCCCGGAGCCCTGCGACTGGCCAAGGATCTCGGTCTTGCGGTCTTTATGGTGAGCACCGGCCTCAAGGCGGGTGGCGGCATTCTGGATCACCTGAGCGAAGTGGGTGCCGTAGTGCTCTTCTCCGGCATGTTGGTCACTACCCTGCCGGTGCTTGTCGGTTATCTGTTCGGGGTCTGGGTATTGAAAATGAACCCGGCGCTGCTGCTCGGCGCCATCACTGGTGCCCGTACCTGCGCCCCCGCCATGGATGTGGTCAACGAGGCCGCCAACAGCTCCATTCCGGCGCTTGGCTACGCAGGTACCTATGCGGTGGCCAACGTGATGCTGACGCTGGCAGGCTCCTTTATTATCGGCTTCTGGTTCTAACCAGTAACCATCAAATTACCGCTAACAAAGAAGGGAGCCTCAGGCTCCCTTCTTGCTATCTGCCTTTCTCCCAAGATGCGAAGCAGGCTTATTGGTGTGATCTCACCTGACACCAACCATCAGCGCTGAACTCTGCCCCCTATCCTACAATGGTTGACGCTCTGCTCTGCTCTGCTCTGCTCTGCTCTGCTCTGCTCTGCTCTGCTCTGCTCTGCTCTGCTCTGCTCTGCTCTGC
>NZ_JAAKXB010000028.1:0-1537 GCF_029479985.1 Aeromonas sp. A600620
CGACACTTCTTGGGGTTGTATGGTTAAGTGACTAAGCGTACATGGTGGATGCCTTGGCAGTCAGAGGCGATGAAGGACGTACTAACCTGCGATAAGCTGTGAGAAGTCGGTAAGAGACGCTATTACTCACAGATTTCCGAATGGGGAAACCCACCCGAGATAACTCGGGTATCTGTTACTGAATACATAGGTAACAGAGGCGAACCGGGAGAACTGAAACATCTAAGTACCCCGAGGAAAAGAAATCAACCGAGATTCCCTCAGTAGCGGCGAGCGAACGGGGATTAGCCCTTAAGCATCTTGGAAGTTAGTGGAACGGTCCTGGAAAGGCCGGCGATACAGGGTGATAGCCCCGTACACGAAAACAACCTTGATGTGAAATCGAGTAGGGCGGGACACGTGACATCCTGTCTGAATATGGGGGGACCATCCTCCAAGGCTAAATACTCCTGACTGACCGATAGTGAACCAGTACCGTGAGGGAAAGGCGAAAAGAACCCCTGTGAGGGGAGTGAAATAGAACCTGAAACCGTGTACGTACAAGCAGTGGGAGCCCTTCGGGGTGACTGCGTACCTTTTGTATAATGGGTCAGCGACTTACATTTTGTAGCGAGGTTAACCGTATAGGGGAGCCGTAGGGAAACCGAGTCTTAACTGGGCGTCTAGTTGCAAGGTGTAGACCCGAAACCGGGTGATCTAGCCATGGGCAGGTTGAAGGTTGAGTAACATCAACTGGAGGACCGAACCCACTAACGTTGCAAAGTTAGGGGATGACCTGTGGCTGGGGGTGAAAGGCCAATCAAACTCGGAGATAGCTGGTTCTCCCCGAAAGCTATTTAGGTAGCGCCTCGGACGAATACTACTGGGGGTAGAGCACTGTTTGGGCTAGGGGGTCATCCCGACTTACCAACCCCATGCAAACTCCGAATACCAGTAAGTAATATCCGGGAGACACACGGCGGGTGCTAACGTCCGTCGTGAAGAGGGAAACAACCCAGACCGCCGGCTAAGGTCCCAAAGTTCTGGTTAAGTGGGAAACGATGTGGGAAGGCTCAGACAGCTAGGATGTTGGCTTAGAAGCAGCCATCATTTAAAGAAAGCGTAATAGCTCACTAGTCGAGTCGGCCTGCGCGGAAGATGTAACGGGGCTCAAACCAGGCACCGAAGCCGCGGATTCACACTTATGTGTGAGTGGTAGGGGAGCGTTCTGTAAGTCTGCGAAGGTGTATCGAGAGGTATGCTGGAGATATCAGAAGTGCGAATGCTGACGTAAGTAACGATAAAGGGGGTGAAAAGCCTCCTCGCCGGAAGACCAAGGGTTCCTGTCCAACGTTAATCGGGGCAGGGTGAGTCGACCCCTAAGGCGAGGCCGAAAGGCGTAGTCGATGGGAAGCAGGTTAATATTCCTGCACGACTTGTAATTGCGATGGGGGGACGGAGAAGGCTAGGTGGGCCAGGCGACGGTTGTCCTGGTGAAAGTGCGTAGGTGGTGTTTCTAGGCAAATCCGGAGACACAACACTGAGACACGAGACGAAC